>CAZVVX010000001.1:0-53349 GCA_964631035.1 uncultured Candidatus Saccharibacteria bacterium
CAATAGTATTAGTAAGCTCCAACATACGGTCGGCTAAAGTTGACTTACCATGGTCCACATGTGCCATTATAGAAAAATTGCGAATTTTACTTTGATCCATATTTTTTATTTTGCCTTTCATTAATGTTTTTTAAACAAATTTCCATATCTTTCCTTCTTTTATTGTGTCGAATTAATGGTAATAACATTTTAATGAAGCACATTAAGGATACCATATCATTAATATTCAACCTCCACAAATCATTATTTAATGGATAATTACCTTTCCATACATCTCCCTTTTTATAGATTCTACGAAATTTAGCATTTATTCCCTTTGAAATTAGCCATTCTGAAATAAAAGAGAGTATATCAACATCGTATGAATCTACTTTGAATCTCGCCCTACCTTGATTTAAAATAAAATTTGCCTCTGCATCTACATATCCAGCAATAAAACTCGGAATTAGTTCGTCATTTTCTTTAATCCAATCCCAAGCTTCATTACTTTTAGGTAGCAAGAAACTAAAAGTGCTATTTAAGAAACAATTTACATGATAATCTCCATTATTGAATGATACAGTTATCTTACCGAATGGACTAAAAAGATTCTCAATTATACTCACTTGGTCACTTTGAGTTGTGTGGCAACGAACAACTATTGTTTGAGATTTTGGACTTGGTTTATATACATTTAAATCACCAATACGAAAAGCTATCATATAGGCTTTATTCATAAGATTATTATCAAAATTTATTCTTTTGGTATGTATACGAGCAAAGGCTGGATCTTTAGTTTTAATTTTAAACTCCTTTAAACGGTTCCTAATCGTTATACTATCACAATCGAAAATCTTACCGATCTTTTTTGGAGTTAAATTCTTATCTATATATAAGTGCCTTAATTCTTCAGCGTTAATATTTATTTTCTTTCGCCCCATATGTAATTATATTGTAATATACAACTACATCTTTGTGCAATCATACTAAATTAAATTAATTCCTAACTTTATATTCTAATAGTAAATATGAATCATTTAGTGGTTTAGCATTAATAAGTTCCAAAGTTTTAATTTTCGATAGATCCATTTTTGAGTGTAATGATTCACCATCCATAAGTGATGAAGTATTTTTTCCACCTATAAGTGCAGGTGCAACTACTAACAATATCCTATCAACAAGTCCTTCTCTTACAAGAATTGAATTAAGAGTTCCACCTGATTGAATTGTTATTCTTTCAATTAAAAACTCTTCTTTAAGTCTAGAGAAAAGATTTTTAAAATCAATTTGATCTTTATATAATATAATCTCTAAATTAGAATGTTCCTTCTTAAGATTTGAGGCTGGGTGCAAAAAGTTTGTAGTAATAATAATTACTTTTTTAGATTTTTTGGCAAGATAGATTAAACCACTTTGAGTTAAGTGTGGCTCATTATCTACAATAATATAGGTTACTGGTGATTTATTTGGTTCATCAGTTCTATTATTAATTCCAATCTTAGCAAACACCCTTCCAGTATTAAAAGAGAAGAGATCTGTTTGCATTTCTAAATCATAGTACTGTTGGAGACCTTCTTTAAGTCCAGAGATATGCTTGTAATCATTATCAACATCGAGTAGATCATTATCTCCAGTGGAAATCTTACCATCAAGTGATGTAAGCATAAATAATGTTGTATACGGTCTATTCATATTATTTTATTATACAGTAATTATAATGTTTCTTGATCTGGCACAACCACATTTGATTTCCAGAACTTATGATGCAGAGTAGCCCAAACTTCCTTGATCTCCCTATTCTTCAAAAGAATGAGTACAATTATTCCAATAAATATACCGGTAATTCCAGCAAAGAATCCTTGGAAAAACACATTCCATGCTTTTGTAAGAGGGAAAAATATATTAAAGAATCTCAAAGATAAGAAAGTGACATAGCCCATGATCACAGATGAAGCAAAACTTTGGAAAAGAGTAACCATTACTGGTTTAGTAAAACCTTTATAATCATTTTCAAACATATGCCAATGCATATAAGTATTAAATAGAACACCAATAGAATATGCTAATGGTAGCACAAGAACACTTGTTCCAACTTGACTATTTACCTTCAATAGATCTTCAATAAAAAATCTGAATACTGGAAATGCAAAAAAAGCCTTGGTTAGACCATATCCAAGAGCAACGATAATCATTCCAGAAGTGATATTTATTATAAGCGGTTTCTTAGTCTTACCTTCTGCATAATAGGCACGAACAAATAATAATATTAAGCTTTGTCCAATAATCGAAACAACAAACACAGCCAAAGTAGCGGCTGTTAATCTAGTATCCGCCCAATCAAAACTTCCTGCTCCATATATAGTTCTCACAATCTGAGCTCTAAGAACAATAAATAAAATCATTATTGGCATTGACCAGAATACAATATGTCTTGCTGAATCGATCATTTGCTTTAAGAATTCTTCTCTTTTCTTTTCAACAAAAAATCTAGATAATGTTGGGAAAACAGCAGATGAATAACTCATACCAATGATAGTCATCGGTACCGATTGTAAATTTATAGCCAAATTAAATATAGAAATAGATCCGCCACTCATAAGTGATGCTAAAGACACAAGAAAGAAAGAGGCTAGCTGATTTGATGATAAAGTTAATGTTCTAGGTAATGATACAAAAACCACCTTCTTTATAGAAGACCAATCAATATCTAACCTTATATGTGGAAATGTTCCTCTACTGAGTATAAATGGAACCTGAATCATAAAATGCATAAAAGCACCTAAAACAACTCCATATATAAGTCCATTTAACCCACATATAGGATATAAAAAAACAATTCCAACAATAATTCCAATATTATAGACAATAGGACTAAGAGCATATATTAGAAATCTCTTATGCATTTGAGTGATACTAGATATAAAATTAGAAATACCCAAAAATATTGGCGATAACAGCAATACTCTGCTTGCAAATATTAGATCATTGAGATATTTACTATCAGCAAAACCAGGTAATAATAATTTAGTTAAATCTGGTATCAAGAAATATATTATTATACTTACAGCAATAATTAGAAAGAAAAAAGCTGAAAAGACTGAATCTATAAATTTCTGTCCATGGTCCCTATCGTTTTTATACCTATCAATGAAGAATGGTACAAGCACAGAAGCTGATACCAAAGATGCAATTGATACAAATATCAAATCTGGTATTCTGAAAGCTGAATAATATACATCCAAGACAACTCCTGCACCAAAATTATATGCTAGTAGCTTATCTCTAACTAGAGCTAAGATTTGAGATAACAGTGCAAAAAAAGCAAGAAGATACGCAGCCTCGTGGAGTCCGCGTATTTCTTGATTTACCATACTAAAGAATCTCTTAACCATGAATTAACACAGTATATACTATTTTTGGATTTTGGTCTTTGTTGTATCAACTGTTTTCTCCTTGACTGGCAAAGTCTTTCTTTGTTCTGGCTTATTATCTACAGGTGGCTTAACGTCTGCAAATGGTGACTTGCCTGTGCGTAGATTGTTTAGAATAAATTGAACTTCTTGATTGTCAGAATTTGTCTCTAGTATCTTCTCAAATTGTTGAACAGCATCAATGTTCTTGCCTAATCTAGCATATGAAAGACCCAAGAAATATCTTGCATTTGCATATTGATCATTTAGTGAAATAGCCTTTGATAGCGCCTCTACTGCAGCAGTATAATTTTTGTCATTATACTGTAGGAACCCTAACTGAAAGAATAGAAGTGGATCGTTTGGATTTATTTGTGATGCAACTTGAACTGAAGTAATAGCATCTTTTATCTTACCCTGACTTACTTGTATTTGAGCAAGTAGGAATATTGCATCAATATAATCTTGCTTTAATTGTAAAGCATTACCTATATATCTCTGTGCATCTACTGCATTATTTTTTGAAGCTTCGAGTTTAGCTAGATTTAGATATAGTCCAGGATTATATGGATTAAGATTGATTGCATTTACATAAGATAATTTTGCATTTTCATATGCATTCGGTATTTGTAGCGTTGAAGCAAGTTCAGATATTCTTGCTAAAGCAATATGATTATAATGATTTGTTGGATCTATTTCAATTGCCTTTTTTGAATAATTAACAGACTTCTCTATTAATTCACCTATTGATTTTACCTGTTCCTGATCGGGAGTTTTTGAATTCTGAATTTTTTGAGTTAATTCATTAATTTTTAATATATTAACCTCTGATAGAGCTTGGTAGAATATATCTGAATCATCCCATGATATTGCCTTTTTGAACTTATTTTCAATATTATCTATTTTTTGAATACCAGAAGAACTTAATTCTCTAATACCACTATTGAAATAAGCTAATGCAACTGTCTTTTTTATTTGTGAGAATGACCAAACAAATAGAATTATTATTAATAAACTTGCTATAACAGTGGTATATTTCTTTATTTCAAATGTTTTAATAAACATTCTTGAAGCAGATACCGAGACAAATAAACCAGTAATTATAAAGACTGTAAATAATATGAAGTGTGATGGATTATATAAGAATAATATTATCCATAAAAATCCAGTTAGAAAGAATGTGGAAATAACTGTGAATCTACCTGATTCATTGTTTAGCTCCCTTAAATTCTTTATACCAGCAATGAATAAGAATACTAATAGCAATAACCACGAAATAAGACCGAATACGCCATTAGTTATTACAAAATTCGGAATATAGCCTGAACCATTATTGAACTCAACATTCCAGAAAATAGTTTGATTCAATATTTGAGGCTTATTTAATAAGAATTCTGATACAAATCTATTTGGACCTGCACCAAACAATGTCTTATTTTTTATCACATCAGAAGCTATATCAAGTGAAAGTTGCCATGGAAGATTAATCTCTGATGACTGAATCTTCATTGATTTTATTAGTGGCAAGACAATACTTGATCCCCAAACCATCAAAACAATTGAAACTACAAGCAAAACTAAGGTTGGAACTGATATTTTGCTGGTTGAACCTGATTTTTTTTGAAATCTATAATTATAAATACCGAAGCCTAGAAAACATAATGCCAATAATAACCACATTATTGGACTATTTACCAAAACAACAAAGATAAAGGATAGTACAAATAAAGCCCAAATATATATCCTCTTAATCCCCTTCAAATCAGTTAAGTTGAGAGTGAAGAATGTTATCAATAGTACTAATGCAGAAAATACTCCCAAATCACTCCATTTACCAATCAAAGAAGATGCCGGAGAAGCGAATATACCAAAACTTAATAAAGTAGAATCAAACAATCTTACTATATGAAATATCATCAATAGAACAAAAGTAACTAATATAGAACTATAAAGATAATATAATCTTTCCTTATTCTTATATACAAGTTGTATAACTAAGAATGAAGCTAGAAACATTAATAAAGTGAAGCTAGTTGTTGTTAGTTCAAAACCTTGTCCAAATAATGATTTACTGAAATTAGAACTGAAAAATGTTGATACTATTGTTGATATAACAACCAGAGATGCACCATACAATATTGGATGATTTGGTAAGTAGATCGTCTTTTTATTAAATAATGCCAATGTGTAGAAAATTCCTGATAATAAAACTCCTATTGATATTATTGTTGCTTTAATTCCATCAAGTGGTGACTGACTAGTGGTACTAAAAGCGATAGCAGATAATATAATAGTTATAAGCAAGATGATTAACGATAATTTCTCAAACTTAGTACTTGTTATATTCAATTCTGAACCACCCTGCTCAGGATTATTTAGATTTTGTATGTCCATATAATAACTAAAACTTATTAATAAATAATATAAAATTACCTAGTAAGTATAGCAAACAAATAACCTCCGGTTAAGGAGGTTATTTGATATTACATATCTATAAGCCGAGTTCTGTATCTATCTTGCGATAGACGACAATCATTTATCTGGGAGTTAAGTTGCCTTAACCCTCTAGCGGCACTCCAATAGTATTACTACTAATGGCACGGCCTTGCATTGAAGTAAGGATTTTGCCGTTGCACTCATAAAATTACCTTTATGATTTATCCACAAAAGTGGATACCCTGCCCTTTCGAGCTGTCTAATTAAAGACGGGCGTCACTGTTCGCACCTCGCATCTCACGATGGATGGGTGTTACCCACTACTATTCTGCAAAATTTCTTTTGCCAATGCTCGGACTTTCCTCTATTAATATACTTACGCATATCAACAGCAATTGTCTGATATGTAATATATACTATACAATAAAATACTAATAAAAGCAATATATATTACTCTCCTGAAGCTATATTGTCTTTCTTCTCTTCTGGCTTCTTACTAGAATGTGCATGTGAATCGACCTCATAACTTGTATTCTGTGCTTCGAAGAAATTAACTAATTCATATACATCTGTAGCTGTACTCATCCATTTTGCTGGATTTGTAACATTGTAGAACTTAGGAAAGCCTAATTCTTCTAATCTCCTATCTGCAACATATTTTACATATTGATTCACATACTCAGCATTTAATCCTAGAATTCCGTTTGGAAATAGATCCTTATTGTATTCTATTTCACAATTCACACCCTCAATTATAATATTTCTAATGTCATCAGCGAAATCTGGTGTAAGTAGACTTTGATTCTCTTCTAGAATATTCTGTATAAGATTCATACCGAATTGTAGATGTAAACTCTCATCTCTAAGTACCCAATTTATCATTGAGCCGAAATTTCTAAGTTGCTTTCTTTGTCTGAAAGATAGAACAACCATAAATCCGGAATAGAACCATATACCCTCCATCACAATATTTGTAGCAACAAGATTTCTAATAAAGTCCTTCTTGCCTTCTATTGTCTCTACATCAAGAGTTGTCAAAGTCATTCTCTTCATGTATTTGTTTATATAATCCTCCTTTGCCTTCATTGAAGGGACATTCAAGTGATGATCAAATACCTTCTCTCTATCAAATGGAAATGTCTCAAGTACATATTCAAAAGCAACACAGTGATTAGCCTCTTCCCACATTTGTTTTGCAAGATATAGATGACATTCTGGAGATTTGAGATATGGATATATTCCAAGAGCAATTGACCTATTTACTATCAATTCTGCTGGATTAAAGAATGCCATAAGAAATTCAACCGCATGTCTCTCATCATCTGTCATATTTTTCCAATCATCCAAATCTTCTTTTAGAGTTATTTCATGTGGAAACCAAGTATTTCTAACTGCTTGATTGTAGAGATTATAAGCCCATTTATATTTGATGGGATGCAAACTTGTATCTTCGGGTGCAGCTTTACCTAAAAGCATAGTGTATTAAATTATTATTCTAGTAAAATCGACTAAATATTATTGACAACTATCACACTGAGCACGAAGAGCTGGATCTACTGGGCATACATTTGCAGCTGAATCGTTTGATGTCTTTTTAATTGATGCCACTGCAATCTCAGGAGAAGAAACAGATGAAGCAACTGATGCAAAAGCTGGTACAGAAGTCGTAGAAGTAACCGATGCAATGATTGGTGCGGTGATTGGAACTTCAATAGGAATTTGTACTGGAATCTGTATTGGAGTAGGATTTGAAATCGTCTGTATTGGTGTATTGATTACTATTTCATCATCTTTTTTAGCTGAAGCTACGGCTGCAAATCCTCTTTTGCCCATTTTCTCTGCCTTATTTACCTTGACTGTACTCTGTTCAGCAGTATGTCTCGGCTTCATATGAAGATAATATGTAGATTTTAGACCCTTTTTCCATGCTGTTTTGTAAATATCCATTGTCTCATCTAGATCTCTTGTTTCAAGATACATATTTCTTGAAAGAGCCTGATCAACCCATTTCTGAGCTCGTGCTGCTACCTCAATATAAGCATATGGTGATGTTGTAAAGGAAGTTTTGTAAACGTCTTTTATGTGTTGTGGTATTTCTGATATTCCTGATATATCTCCTTGATTCTCAACAATAGCTTCTCTTACCTTCTCCCATATTCCCATATTTCTCAAATCCTTAACCAAATTATGATTCAAATCTAGATACTTGCCTGAAATTTTATTTCTAGAGAAAATCTGTGCAAATCTTGCATCAATTCCTGGAGTTGTACCTACCACTAGTCCAATATTTGCATTTGGAGCTACTGCCATCAAAGTTGCATTTCTCATACCTTTCTTAACCTTCTGTCTTAACATATTCCAATTCAAACCTTTATGTTTGCTCTGAACATCGACAGTAACTGGTATACCACGAGCATCAGAAAGCTTCTGAAGGGTGTCTATTGGAACACGGCCCTTTGACCATTCTGATCCAGCAAAATTCTTGTATGGGCCTCTCTCTAAAGCTAGATTTGCACTTTCATCTATTGCCATATAACTTACGAATTCAAATATCCTATCAGCAAAATCCCAAGCATGCTCACTATCATATGGCATACCCAATTGTTCAATAGTATCTGCAAATCCCATAACTCCAAGACCGATTGCTCTATTCTCTCTGTCAGACTTCGCTGCTTCTGGAATTGGAAGAATATTAATATCGATAAGATTGTCTAATTGTCTTACAGCTAATCTCACACTTTCTTCAAGTCTCATCCAATTTACCTCTTTATTTTTAATATGAGCTGCTAGATTCAATGAAGCCAAATTACATACTGCGACATTGTCTTTGTCCTGTGGAAGACATATCTCGGTACATAGGTTGGACATATGTATAGTACCAGTATTATTATTCAAAGCTCTTATATTAATAGTATCCTTCCATACCAACCATGGATGTGAAGTTGACTGTAATGAAACAAGAATTTGTCTGTACTGTTCTTCTGCAGGAACCTTTTTGAACATATTTAATTCTCCTCTTTCAGCTTTCTCTACATAATATGCATATCTATTACTGAATTCCTGACCATAAAGCTCATTTAAATCTGCTGTTTCTGCAGGATCAAACATATACCAATCTCGCTTAGCTTCAACTCTCTTCATAAATTCATCGGAAAGGAATACAGCAGTATTAGCAGTTCGCATTCTCATATAATCATCACCAGCATTGTGTTTCCAATCAATAAATTCTGGAAAATCATAATGCCAATTCTCCATATAGAAACATAATGCACCCTTTTTCTTTCCCCCTCTCATAACTGCTCGTATTGCAGTATCAATAATCTTAGCGAATGGTGTTGGGCCACTTGATACTCCTCCAAAATTTGACTTGAGTGGTGATCCTGTAGCGCGCAACTTTGTTATAGATGCACCAATACCTCCAGAACCCTTTGATAGTAATAATACATCAGAAACTGACTTTGCTATATGGCCCATATCATCATGTATCTCTAGTAAATAGCAATTAGAAAGTGCTGGCCGTATTGTTCCTGCACCAAGATTTGTAGAACCACCAGCTATATATTGATGTCGAGACATTTTGTCGTAGAATTTCTTGGCATATTCAGTAGGATTCTTCTCATTGTATGACAACCCCATAGCTACTCTCATGAAAAAATACTGTGGTGTTTCAATAGGTTGCTGTTTCTCATTCTTCATGAAATACCTGTTAATAAGGCCATCTAATCCGGCATATACGAATAATTCATCTCGATCTACATCTATAGATCTAGCAAGTTCATCTAAATCAAACTTTGATGCCATATCTGGGTGTAACTTATTATCCTTTACACCATTATTAATATAACTAGCAAAAAATTCTCTATGTTTGTTCTTTATATTTTGTGGATCTTCCTTGTTATATTCTCCAACAACCTTTCGGTAAATCATTTTCAAAAGCAGTCTTGTTGCAACTTTATCATATTGTATGTCTTCCTTTATATTCTGTACTGCTGCATTTATAGTGGCTTGATCTAGTTCATCTGTAGTTATTCCATCATACAAAGTTAATTGAGTCTCAGTGGCAATCTGTGTAACCATTGCTATTGGATCTACTAGACCAGCACAAGCACGTTCAATAGATCTATTGACTCTATCTGCATTGTGAAGTTCACGACTACCATCTGCTTTTGTAATATATATACTCATATATAAAAATTAATAATTAAAATTATAAAATTAACTTTGGTGGGAGTAATTTTACCTTAATAGAAAATTTAAAAAAAGGGGGAAAACTAAAAAAATATAGATAAGATACACAAATATTAAAATGTAAATAGCACTAAAATTTAAAATTTAAAATATTTCCCACCTTGATGCCATATTTAGATACCAAACCTGCATTTAATTCAATAACATACAACGCTTTTTGTGGTGGGACAAAACTTTCAGGATATGAATCTGGTTGAGCATTCTCTTTTATATGTATTACCTCTCTATTCTCATTTAACCAAACAATATCAAGTGGGAATTTCATATCCTTCATCCAGAATTCATATATATCTGGCTGTTCAAAAACAAATAGCATAGCTGTATCATTTGGCATTGATTCTCTGTCCCCGAGCCCCTTTTCCCTTTCTTCAACAGTATGAGCGATAATTAGGGAAATTGACTGATTGTTAATACGAAGAATTGGCCCCATATCTCTAAAATAGAAAATTACCGATAAAATTAAAACCAAAATTAGTAATATTGTTAACTTGAGTTTCATTTAATTAAATAATTCATCAATTACATTCTTATCTACGAAGCCTCCCGCCTGAAGATTCCATAATTTAGCGTATGTCTTATCATTCTTAATTAGATCATCATGGCTTCCTTGTTCAATTATTCCCTCCTTACCCAGAACAATTATTCTATCCATTTTCTTTATCGTTGATAGTCTATGAGCAATTACTATTGTAGTTTTACCTTTCATTAGTGTGTCTAGGGCATCTTGAATTAAAGACTCTGAATGTGAATCTAGACTAGATGTTGCCTCATCTAGTACAAGTATTGGCGCATTCTTAAGTAAAGCTCTAGCTATAGCCACTCTTTGTCTTTCTCCTCCAGACAACTTAACACCTCTTTCTCCAACCATTGTCTCATAGCCATTAGGGAATTCCTTAATGAATATATCGCAATGAGCCATTTTTGAAGCCTCCATAACTTGTTCATGTGTTGCATCTCTCTTGCCATATCTAATATTCTCATACAATGACCTGTGAAATAATGCTGGATCTTGTGGGACCAAACTTATATTATGTCTTAAACTTGATTGCTTAACCTTGCTAATATCTTGGCCATCTATAAGTATTTGACCTGATTTCAGATCATGTAATCGCAATAGTAATTTAATTAAAGTTGATTTCCCTGCTCCAGAATGACCAATCAATGCCACCTTCTCTCCAGCTTTTATATCGAAACTCAAATCATTAAATACTGGCTTATTCTCTCCAAATGAGAAATTAATATTCTTAAATTCAATTATTCCATTACTTACTGTTAATTCACTTGCATTATCAGTATCCTTAATTTCATGAGGTAGATGTAGGATTTCTACCATTTGCTTTGCATCTGCTGTAGCTTCATAGAGGTCACGAATGATTCTACCAAAACCCCAGAGGCTACCTGTAATGTAAATTATATATGTCTGAACTAGCGTAAATGTACCTAAGGTTACAAGTCCCATTTCCCAATATTTGATACCATAATAAAATATAAAAAATTCTATTAATACATTTAATAGTGACTGAAATCCATCAAGTGAAGTACTCAAATTCCATCTAAATATTGCAACATCTAAATACTTTTTTATAATATCCCTAACTCTAAATGATTCATGGGAATGACCATTAAATAACTGAACGGAATTATGATTAGATATTGCATCTGAAATGGTTCCCGTAACCTGAGAATCCAGTGCGGCTCCCTTAATATCATACTTCAATTTATACTTAGAAAATATAAAGGTTGAAACAAGAAATATACCAGCCCAAACCATAACAGCAATAGCTATATTTTGATCAACAAAATACAATACAGTAATTGATCCTACAATTTTTATTATCAAAGGTACAACATCTTCCAAAACTGTATTCATTATTCTGTTATATGACCTTCCATATCTACCTATTTTCTGAACTAATGAACCTGAGAAATTATTCGAAAAAAATAGAAATGAATGATCTGTCAAATAATCAAAGGCCTTTTGCATCAATACCTTACCCATATTAAATACTAGGTAGTTCTTTGAGAAAAATGCTAACCTATAGGCGAACCATTCGATTATATTTAAAATCAATACAACATAAACCACTTTTAATAGTGTTTGAGATAGTAATTTTACATCCCCCGCGCTAGCTAAAGTGTCAAAAAATATTTTGTAATAAATAGGTATTACTATTGTCTGAATTACTACAGCAACCGTCATACCAAAAACAACAAGTAACGCTATAAATGTCTGGGGTTTTGTAGAAATTAAATAATCTTTAAGAACATCCCAGGTTGTAACATTTGGATAAATTATCTGTGGTTTATTTAACTTATGTAAATCCTTATCTTCAGACATACGAATCATTATCCCCTTTTTCAATTTTATTTACAACTATCAATAAACATTGCTGAATGGTGAAAATCAGCACTTTTCTTAAGCTTTTCTTAATAACTGATTTGCTATGGTTAGTGAATGAGTAAATTTTACGAAACAAAAGTTAAAAAATTATCTGGTACAAGTTATAAAGATGTATATCCTCAGGCATTATCAATTTATAAGAGAATATGTTCAAAAACAAAAAGACGACCTTATATTAGATCAAAATACTTTAATAAAGACAAGATATTTCTTGATTATTTTTGGGATCATATCAGAACAAAAAATCCAAATGATCGTACTCGCAGACTAAGATACTATGAATGTGCACTGGGTTTGATTAAAAATTCGAATGTTGAGCCTATTACAAAGACAAATCCAAATAAATCCTCTGAAAAATTACATCGCTTCCTCGGAAAAACTAAGAGTGGGGAACTATTTTATGTTCAAATAACTGAACATACTAGAACAAAAAATAAACATCTAATGTCTGTATTTCCTACAGAAATAATATAAAAGAAAAAAACCCTCCGCCAAGTGTGGTGTATAAACCACGGCCGAAAGTCTCTTTCATTACCAAATATTAACAAATATATTTTTAACGGTCAAATCTATTTCCTACCACCTTTCAACGGATGCAGATGCGCAGCTATACCCATAGCAAGAGCAATTATTGCTAAATTTTTAATTATGTACTGCCCCTCTAAAGTTGGAGTCATAAATCCCTGCCATGTAACTGTTGTAAGGAAAATGAGAGGTAATACTGTCATTATCATATGTGGTATAAGCAGAGCAATTGCCAATCTCTCAAGTCGAGGAATAATAAATGAAATACCGATTATCATTTCATAAATAGAAAATAAAACAATGAATACATTCCATGTCATAAATGGTAATGTTGCCTCCATAAGACTCTGAACTAGTGGATTGGCAGGACTTGTACCGATTATTTTTAAAATTCCAAACCAGAAAAAAACTACAAAAAGTGCAAATCTAGCAAAAGGAATACTTAATCTTCTCAAAAATCCAATAAACCATATATCAAATTTTTCCAAAGAATTTCTCATACAATTTATTATAACATATGATAATATATAAAATATGAAAATCGCCTTCGTCGGACCACCAGCTGTCGGTAAAGATGCTATATCAGATTATATTGCACAAAAATTCTCATTAAAACACATTTCAAGCGGAAATATTGTTAGGGATTATGTTAAAAATAATAATTTAGGCAGTATAGATAGAGATAATTTAAGAATAATAGCCAACAAAATGCGTACAGAATTTGGTGGTGATATTTTGGTACAAATAGCTCTGAAAGAAGCTCATGATAATCTAATTTTGAGTGGTTTGCGATCAATAGATGAAGTAAATACTTTCAAAAAACATGGTGGCAAAATAATATGCATCACTGCCCCATTAGAAAAAAGATATGAATTAGCCAAAATTAGAAGAAGAATTGATGATAATGTATCTCTTGAAAATTTCAAAATATCAGAAGAGAAAGAATATTCAAATCCAGACAAAAATAGCCAAAATGTTCAGAGAGTCATAGAAATGGCTGATATTGAAATAATAAATGATGGCAGTCTAGAAGAACTATTTGACAAAGCTACAAAAATAATTGATAACATAAAATCTGTGGATAAGTCATTGACATAATTTTATTTAGGAGTATTATTTACCCTCGGAGATCTGACACCTTCCTACTTCGTAGGACCGTCTCGGATCAACAGCGCAAGGACAAAACACAACCCGAAAACAGGAGACCAACATTATGAATGTGTCGCCCCAAGCACGTCGCCGTCAGCTGGATCAGTTCGCCACCGGTTGTCACGTCGCCAACCATGCCACCACCGTTGCCGTCACCCCGGACCAGAAGGCCACCACCGTGTTCCCCGGCGGGTCCTGAGTCAACGCCACCGACTCAGCACTCGCAATGGTTCCCAAGGAGGAACCACAGCGTAGAGAGTAAAATCTCTACGCTGTATTTTTTTGTTTATTTTTTCAACAATTTACTATTTTATGGTTTATTTAAATAATTCTCATTTGAAATGATACTTCTACCTATTTCCTTTTCTGCATGCTTTCGAGCATTTCCAGCAACATTTCCACCTCTTCTTGCAACTTTTTTGCTTTTATTGAAGCTTTCTGGCTTTTCTTTCTGAGAAATTTCAGTTGTCACTTTCTCACCTAGCATAGTAAAAATTAGTTCAAGATCAGTCATATGATCTCTTAGATTCTCTTTTTCCAAACCCTTTAAATTCTTGTATTCAGCCGGTGTTATATTGAAAGTAGCTTTAGATATTTCTGCAGTTAAAATGGCATAATCTCTTTGTGTAGAAATACCCCTCTCCTTCCATTCATCAGTAAGATTTTGTCTAATTGCTATACCTCTTAGCCTTTTATCGATCCAATCCTTAGAATATCCTTTCTGTTCATAAAGCTTTTTCATCCTTTCCTGTGCAAGTTCAGGATCTTCGATTTCCTGAATTCTTTCATATCCTACCTTAGCCAACCATCGTTTAAAGATTTCAGCTTTGGGTGATGGAATTGATTGGATTATACGAAGAATTCCCTCTGTATTTGAACAAATTATTTTTTGTAACCCTCCTGATGTTTCGATTGGAAGGGGGGTGGCAATTTGCCCCCACCCTTCAGCTAATTCTGGATCACGTCGGCGCATGTCTTTTAAATACCCATCTGGTTGACTTGAATTGGTTAGCGCCTCAATAATATCAACAACAACAAACCACCACTCATTATTATGTATGGTTTTTCTTATCTTTTTTTCTTCAAATAAAGCAATTCTAGTATTTTCCATACCCTAATTTTATCAAGTCCAAATGGCTTGTGAAGTTCCGGACGAATAAAAATTATGCTATAACTGCAAAAATTGCTAAAATATAAACATGGAAGAAACTCATAAAGAAATAACTGTAAACGATAAGATGCAGTCAAATTACAAATATTTCTTAATTGAACCTATTGGTAAAAATTTCGATAAAGAATTTAAGCCTGACCTAACACCAAAAGAAATGCTAGAACTTGGAGTATTCGGTGGAGTCTATATGAGAGACTGCACACAGGAATTCCCTAGTGATTGGTTCAAAAAAGCTAAATTCGCTTCAGCAGAGACTAATAAACCACAAACTGAATTAAATTATTTCGGAATAAATGCTAGCCAACCACTATCAGTATGGAAAGCTAAGGGCTGGATATATCCAGAAGATCCAAGAGGATGGTTCCAGTGGTATTGCCGATATTATATGGGAAGAAGAATACCAGATGAGGATATGAGACAAATCAAGAGATGGAAAGCTATAAAGCGCCACATAGCTCAGATAGCCTACAACTGTCGTGTAGGAGATGAATTCTGCAGAAGTAGGCAACGACAAGCAGTATTGCATTGGGCTTATGATAGTAGGAAGATTTAATTAAATAGACATCAGAATCGCTCCGCAAGCAATAAGTATTGCACCTAATCCTTTATATAGAGTTAATTTCTCACCAAGAAATAATACAGCTAGAATTAGTACAAACAATACACTAGTTCTATCTATAGCCGATACTCCTGTAGCTGGACCCAATTTCAATGCATAGAAATAGAATAACCAAGACAATGCTCCAGCAATACCAGAAGCAAATATAAATAAATATGTTTTATTATCTATTGAAGACAGATTGCTAAATTTACCAAGTGAAACAGATACTATAACCAAGAATAACATCATCACAATTGAGCGAATAGATGTTGCTAATGTAGTATCAATTCCCTTTAAGCCGATTTTCCCTAGTATTCCAACCGCTCCGGCAAATAGTGCTGATAGTAATGCGTAGATAGACCAGTGCATAAAACATTATTTCAATAATTGTCCTGAGCAATCGGTACTTTTATTAAAATCACTAGCTGATATATCAATTACTTTTGGAGAATTAGTATCAACACATACATAAATATCTCTGCTTGATTCTGATGCCTTAATCGAAGCTCCATTATCAAAATTAAATATTCTATATGAGTACTCGCCAGGATTACTATCTTGAAGTAAACTCAATTTTGCATCAAGTGACTCCTTAACCTTCAAATCCTTATCATATTTTGTTGAATTCTTCGTATCACTATCGTGTTTAATTAATTCAATCATTGTGTTGGCTACAAAAGCTTTAAGTGAAGACTGAACTGCATTTTTAGTTGAATCATTTATAGCCTCCTGTATAACAGGTCCGGGTTTATTAATAACAAAAATTACAGCTAACAGAATAACTACAACAACTAACACAATTATTATTTTTTTCATTTATATAAATATTATAATTAAATCTAGAACAAATTACATTATACTATATATTATATTGGGCCGTATACTAAGCAAGAAATAGCAAAAATTATTATTGGGACAAAAAACAATGAAATGAACAAGTATAGAATGTCTTTAAATTTCTGGGTTTGTTTGAAAATTGAAACTTCTCCAGTCTTCTCAATCGCTGATGATCTCTTAATAATCTCTGAAATTAATTCGCCACCCATTGAACGAAATGTATATGCTCCATGACGCTTTATGTTTGCTTTGTCTGTATACTTGCTGAATCCAGATTTTGTCTCTATAAAAAATGCATTGGATTTATAACCACGATGAGCATTCATTGTACTAGGCGCCCAATCATAATGAATTGCCAATACTTCTGACCATGGTGCGACAATCTTAGAACTACCCTTTTTAATAGTAAGAGTTGAATCTGATATCTCAAATACTGATGGCCTATAGAATAACGTTAAAAAATTTGCAACTAGACTAATTAAAAGAAAATAAATTGAAACCCTTGATAATCCAATATCGTCAGACAAAGTAAGTGAAAAGAAGAATAGTGAAAGTACAACTGTAATAACTCTATACTGAATCCTACTTTCATAGTAAATAATCTTATTGGGTATTGGTAGTGACATATATTATTTGTTCTATATTTTGTGCGTACATTGTGGATATTTTAGCATAAATTTAAATGGAAATTTGTTTATCTAAATTACTTTTCTGCCTTTTCAAGCAATAGGTCACTATATGATACAGAAATAAGGTCAGACTCTGAAATGTCAAATTGTTTGAGATATTTATTACATTGTTCAAGTAATTTATCTTTTCCAATACTACCATCTTTATCTATAGCTTCTATTTCCATAAATGTACCTAGTTCCTGAACAGTATCGATATGAAATTTAACATTATCAATAAAATAAATCTCTCTTTTTTTATCAACAACTGTAAGTATTCCATTTGCATTAACCAATATTGACTTAAGTGAGCTACCTGGGTCAGATTTTAAGAGTATGATATCAGATTGCTTAGGACCCTCTTTATTCTCTCTTTCATAATAGATTAGATAATTTTCAATATTTCCTTCTCGTAGCTTCAAGCGACCATTATTTACTTTAAAGTATGTATCAATCTGATGATCAATTCCTTTAAAATCTGCATGGTTAGTTTTCAGAAATTCACGAATTTTATCGTGATTATTTGATTTAGCTTTTATTTCAATATTTATGTGTTTCATAATATTATGACTACTCCGATACTTAACTATCATTGCGGAGAGAAGGAGATTCGAACTCCTGATACCCTTTCGGATATACAACCTTTCCAGGGTTGCCCATTCGACCGCTCTGGCACCTCTCCAAAACTATATCTTATTGTTAACCATTTCTATCTCATCTGCAATACCCTCTATCAAATCTAATTCTTTAGCTTCTTCGAGACTAACCCATTTGAACTCTACTGCATCCTCATCTAATTTCACTTCACCAGAAATATAAGGTGCATAATAACTTAGAACAATTACAGGTATTCCGTCCGGTCTAATGAAAGTTAAATCAAGAAGATATTCAGCTTTACCTATTTCAATATTTACTTCTTCTTGAATTTCTCTTCTTAATGCTTTCTCTATTGGACTGTACCATTGTCCAGGATATGTTTCCTTTGAATTTATATAATCGTCAACTTCTAATCCCCCTCCAGGCACCGTCCATTTATTGGGGTGAACTTTCTTGTTAGGGCTTCTTTTGGTCACCAAATATTTTTTGTCTTTATTATAAATAATACAAGTAGTTGCAATTCTATGTAATTCTTTATGTATTGGTGTTGACATATATTAATATTTTACCATGATCCACTGGATCCACCACCTCCAGATGATCCTCCACCAAATCCTCCGAAGCCTCCTCCGCCATGCCCTCCTCCGAATCCACCACCCCAAAATCCTCCATGTCCTCCACCCTTTGACACAATAAAATCAAAAAATAGACCAATAAGAATCAATATTGGAATAGCAACAATCCCAACAAAGAAAAATCCATAAATAATACCTATAACAATGCCTGCTATACCACCGAATACTCCACCAAGCCACCAGCTCTTGCTTCTGCCCAAGATACTTGCAAGTATTATAAAAGCAATAAATCCATAATTATAAATAAAATTCCAGCTAGATCCAGAACTTGCAGGGGTTGAATAATCTGCCTCACTCTTAACAACCGATATTATCGCCCGTGTACCATCAACTATACCTTTCTCATAATTATCATTTCTAAACTCAGGAAGAACAATCTTTTGAATTATTCCATTTGACTGAGCATCAGTTAGAACACCTTCTAGTCCATATCCAACCTCTATTCTCGTCTTTCTATCATTTAGAGCAGTAACAAATAGCACTCCATTATCTTTATCCTTATCTCCAATCCCCCATTCTTCAAACAACTTTACAGCATAGCTTTCTATAGTCTCATCAACCAGATCAGGAATAGTTACAACTGTAATCTGTATAGTTGTTGTTTTATTAAAATCAGAGAGAGTTGTCTCAAGATTTGCTTTTTGTTCTTTACTAAGTAAATTTGCATAATCATTTACAAAACCCTGGGGTTTACCAGGGCTAGTAAATGCATTCACAATATTAGCAAATGAAAATGATATTATAACTGCGAGAAAAATTGCTCGCTTCATATTTGATTAGAATTTAACTGCTGGTGCTAATTCTGAACCCTTAGCTGCCTCAAAATATGATCTTTCAGCAAATCCTGTCATAGAAGCTATGATTGAACTTGGAATTCTCATTACTTTCAAATTATATGCTTTTATTGTATCGTTAAATCTCATTCTTTCTACATTGATCCTATTCTCAGTTCCTTCTTGTTGTGATAAAAATGTTTGCATTACATCAGAAGACTTCAACTGAGGATAATTCTCAGTTATAACCAATAGTCTTCCCAATGCACTTTCTACTTGACTTGCAGCCTTAGCCTTATCATCTACACTAACTGCACCAGAATATCTTGTTCTAGCATCAGCAATAGCTGTGAATACATCCTTCTCTTGCGTCATTACACCCTTTACTGATTCAACTAGATTTGGAATTAGATCGAAACGTCTTTGATACAAAGTCTCAACTTGCTTCCACTGAGCATCTGCATTCACGTTTAAAGTAACAAGACTATTGTATGTTGTGAATCCATATAAAACCACTAATACTACAATTATAACAATACCAACAATTATTTTTTTCATTTTTTTAAATAAAATAGTAAAACTTATTTCTTAGGAGAGACCTTTGTTTCGTCTTGACCAGCTGGACCAACTACGAAAGCAAATGACTTAACCATGTCCTTGAATTGATTATCGATAGTATCAATTATAGTTGTATTTCTTGCTCCCACTTTCTGAGCATCAGCTCCGGTGTAGCCTTTACTTGATGGACTTGAAGTAATAGCACCTAGGGTGAAGTAGTAACATATAGAATCCTTCTGTAGTGAGTACATTCTATTAAAGAATGTTCTACCTTGAATTGTATTTGATAGAGATATCATATTAAATGAAAGATCTCCAACTTTTACTGTATTTCTTTCCTTTACAGTTGTTACAGGAGGAAAAGCACATGAACCTGAACTAACATCAATCTTAGCTTCTACTTTACTTACTGTATTTTTTTCTTTTTCACTTCCTAAAGGAATGATGAAAGTAACGTTTGAAGAAGATTCTAACTTCTCCCAAGTTGTAGGATATTTAACTGAGAATCCTAGTTCATCATTTTTATATTCTGATAATTTCTCTGAAACCTTAACAGTCTGACTTGAAGGGACAGAAACTGTCTCGGTTTCAGTTGGAGTTGGATTAGGTGTATTTGTGTTTGGGTTTGAATTTATTTTCCATATCAACACCCCAATCACAACTATAACAATAATAAATAATATTTTTTTCATGATTATGTGATTATAGCAGATTTTAGTAGTCCATACCAGACATACCGCCATTTGCTGAATTTATAGGTTTCTCTTCCTTTGGTACTTCTGCTACTGCTGCTTCTGTTGTTAATAGTATTGCAGAAGCTGAACAAGCATTCTGAACCCCTAATCTTGTAACCTTAACAGGATCGACAATGCCTAGAGCTATCATATCGTTCACCATTTCATCTTTCAATGCATCGTAACCTGCATTTCCCTTTCCATTTTTTACTTTATCTACTATTACTGATCCATCTTCTTTACCTGCATTCATTGCAATTTGCTTAAGAGGGGCTTCAAGAGCCTTTAGAACTATTTGATAACCAATCTTTTGTTCAGCAGTCATACCTTCTAATTTCATAGCTGATTGAACCTTTTGAGAAGCCTTGATAAGGGCTACACCTCCTCCTGCTACTATTCCTTCCTCTATAGCAGCCTTTGTTGCATTCACTGCATCCTCTATTTTTAATTTTAGATACTTCATCTCTGTCTCTGTCGCAGCCCCGACCCTTATAACAGCAACTCCAAGTGAAAGTTTAGCAATTCTTTCATCTATCTTCTCTTTATCGTATTTAGAATTTATTGATTCCTTCTGCTTCTTAAGTTGAGCAACCCTCTTATCAATATCTATTTTCTTTCCCTTTCCACCAACTATTACTGTATTATCCTTTGTAGATACTATCTTTCTAGCTTTACCCAACATATCAACTTCCGCATTCTCAAACTTTAATCCTAACTCTTCAGATATAACCTTGGCACCGACCGTTACAGCAATATCTTGTAGTAAATCTTTCTTTCTATCACCATATCCAGGAGCCTTGATAGCAAGCACATTGAAATTTCCCCTTAATTTGTTCACCAAAAATGTTGTCAGAGCTTCACCATCAACGTCCTCTGCAACAATAACCAAATCTTTCTTGCCTGATTGAGCTAATTTCTCAAGTAATGGTAATATTTCTTTAATTGAAGATATCTTCTTATCTGTAATCAGAATCGCCGGATCATTGTATTCTGCTTCCATTCTCTCAGTATTTGTAACCATGTATGGAGAAATATAACCCTTATCAAATTCAATTCCTTCTGTAACTTCTGACTCCAAACCTATTGTTTGAGATTCTTCCACAGTCACAACTCCATCCTTACCCACTTTCTTTATTGTGTCTGCAATTATATTTCCCAATTCCACTGATTCAGCAGAAATATTTGCTACCTGACGAATTTCTTCATCTGTTTTTATTGGTTTTGATATTTCTTTCAATGCCTTTACTATATCTTGTGAAGCAGACTCAATTCCAAACTTTATTCCCATAGCATTGACACCCATGGTTGTATGCTTCATTCCTTCAGAAATAATAGCCTGCGTTAGAACTGTGGCTGTTGTTGTACCATCACCTGCAATTTCATTTGTCTTTGTTGCAACTTCTTTGATAATTTCCACTCCCATATTCTCGAACTTATCCTTTAGGGAAATTTCTTTTGCAATTGAGACACCATCATTTGTAATAGTTGGTGCCCCATATCCCTTATCAAGCACAACATTTCTTCCTCTTGGACCTATAGTGATCTTTACAACATCTGCAACAGCATCTATTCCTCTCTTAAGGGCCTTTCGCGCTTCTTCATTAAAAATAATTTTTTTTGACATAATTTAGATTATTTAATTATTGCTAATAATTCACTTTCTTTAACTAAATAAAATTCTTCTCCTTCAACTATTATTTTGTCACCCCATTGAAATATTACTTGCTCACCGATCTTCACTGAAATAGGAATTAGCTTGCCATCCTCATAACGACCATTTCCAATTGCAATTATTTCACCCTTTTTACTTTCTTTATCCTCATTTACTGTACCGGGAATTATTATTCCTGAAGCTGTTTTCTTTTCGGAATTAGGTTTTATTTCTTTAATTAAAATTCTATCTGCCAAGGGCTTAACTTTCTTTGAAATATCTATATTTTTCGCCATTTTATTATTTTAATTAAGACTAATAATGTAGGGGTATTATATAGCATGCACAGTAGGTAGCAACTTGACTTAATGAATAAATTAATATATAGTTTCTTTTAAGAAAGGAGTTCTTTATGGAAGATACTTGGAGTGTACTATGCAAAAGTTGTGGCCACAATTTTGATGTACAAGCATCTGGTGATAATCAACCCTTTACACGCAAGTCCCAGTCAGCTAGATCTGTCTGGGACTTACTTATTATTTAATATATAAAAAAAGAAAGAACGTCGCCAGCACCATGTGCTAACGACGCTCCCCGAGTGCTGACTTCCAAGTCAGCTCCAGCAAGTGCTACCTACCAAGGAGAACGAGGAAGCATTTGCTGTCCATATTGAATATACTACATAATCAAAAATAAATCAACTACTAGTTATTTCCCATGACACTTCTTATACTTCTTACCTGATCCGCAATAACAAGGATCATTTCTACCTAATTCTGGCTTACTTGATATTTCTGCTGGTTTACCACCATCACCTTGCCCAATTACTTGAGCTTGATCGTGTACTTCTTTTAATTCTACAGCTTCTGGAGTAGCAACATTGCCACCAACATGAGGCAAGAGATTTAGTATTTGGTTATTAATTGCTGCCTGCATTTCCTTAAACAATCTTAATCCTTCTTTCTTGTATTCAACTAGAGGATCTCTCTGACCATAAGCACGGAGATTTACACTTGATCTTGTATAATCCATTATTTCCAAATGTTCAACCCAGAACATATCTATTGATTGAAGCATCAATTGTCGAGTTGTATTAATAAATCTCTCTCTTCCGATCAATTTAACTTTATGTTCAATAATTTTCTTTAGCTCAGCATTATCACCCACTACTTCCATTAGTCTTGCTTCTACTTCATCAATATTACCTAGAAGAATTGCAAGTCTCCTTTCATACACAGTTTTTCTTTGATGATTCAGAATATCATCATATTCCAAAATGTGTTTTCTAGAATCGAAATTAAATCCTTCAATCTTTGTCTGTGCGGTCTCCAATGATCTTGTGATTATTCTATTCTCTATTGGTTCATCTTCAGCAACACCTAGTCTACCCATCAAGGATTTGATAGTATCGGAAGCAAATATTCTCATAAGTGAATCCTCAAGGGAAACGAAAAATTGAGTAGCACCAGGATCACCTTGTCTACCAGAACGACCTCTAAGCTGATTATCTATTCTTCTCGCTTCATGTCTTTCTGTTCCAAGAACAAATAGTCCTCCAAGAGACTTAACTTCTTCGTATAAATCTTTTGATCCTGGGTTACCTCCAAGTCTGATATCTACACCACGACCTGCCATGTTTGTAGCAATTGTTACTGCACCCTTTTTACCCGCTTGGGCAATAATCTCTCCTTCACGTTCATGGTTCTTGGCATTCAAAATCTCATGCTTTACACCTTCTGCTTTTAGAAATTCTGAAAGCACTTCGTTTTTTTCTATTGAAACAGTACCAATAAGCACAGGCTGACCAGTTTTATTTAATTCTTTCACCTTACGAGCAATAGCCTTAAATTTCCCTATTTCAGTTTGAAAAATATAATCATTAAGATCTTTTCTTTGAGTTTGATTGTTTGTTGGAACTATTATAGTTTCAAGTCCATACACCTTGTAGAATTCTTCGCTAGAAGTTGCAGCAGTACCTGTCATACCAGAAAGCTTTTTGTAAAGTCGGAAATAATTTTGGAAAGTAATAGAAGCGAAAGTTCTGCTTTCTTTCTGAACTGTCACTCCTTCCTTAGCTTCTATGGCTTGATGCAAGCCTTCTGACCATCTTCTTCCGGGTTGTAGTCTTCCGGTGAAGGTATCAACAATTACAATCTGATCATCTTTGACAACATATTCAGTATTTAAATTGTATAAAGCTTTAGCTTTAACTGCAGTTTCTAGATGATGAACATATTTAATACCTTTATCAGTATAAATATTATCTACACCTAGATTCTTTTCTGCTTTTTCTATTCCTTTAGCTGTGAGTGAAATAGTTCTTTGTTTCTCATCAACAGTATAATCCTCATCTTTAATAAAATCTCTTACCATTATAGAAAATGTCTTGTATAAATTTTCTGAATCAGTTGTTGGAGCAGAAATAATAAGAGGGGTACGAGCTTCATCTATCAAGATTGAGTCGATCTCATCAACAATTGCATAATTAAATGGTCTCTGTCTCAAAGCGCCAATTTCATATTCTAGATTATCTCTCAAATAATCGAAGCCAAATTCATTGTTGGTACCATAAGTTATATCTGCATTATATGCTTCTCTTCTAGTAACAGGTCTTAGAAATTCATGAACAACTTTGAATGATCCTAGCTCATCTCTCTCTTTGTCCTTCTCAGTATGAGTAGGATCATAAATAAATGAACTCTCGTGATTTATTACTCCAACAGATAATCCTAGGAAATTATAAATCTGACCCATCCAAGCCGCATCTCGCCTTGAAAGATAATCGTTTACTGTTACAACATGCACACCCTTACCAGTAAGAGCATTAAGATATGCTGGCAATGTAGCAACCAATGTCTTACCCTCTCCTGTTCTCATTTCTGCAATACTTCCACTATTTAGAATTGCACCTCCAATAAGCTGAACATCGAAATGTCTTTGTCCCAGCAATCTTTTAGATGCTTCTCGAACAGTAGCAAATGCCTCAGGTAAGATAGTCTCAAGAGTTGCTCCAGAATTTAGTCTAGATTTAAAATCTGTTGTCTTAGATTTTAATTGTTCATCTGTTAAACCAGATATAGTAGCTTCAAAGCTATTAACTTGAGCCACAATAGGCTCGTATTTCTTTAGTAATTTCTTATTCGGATCGCCAAATATGTTCTTTATTGAAAATGCCATAATGTGAATGACACTATATCACATATTCCACCTCAGGAAAAATCTCAATTCCAGTCTTCTCATATACAGTATCTACCATCTCTTGTGCTAATTCAATGACTTCGTCTGAAGTCGCATTGCCATAATTTACTAATACCAAAGCCTGATTTTTGTAGACTCCCACATTTCCCTTTCTCTTACCCTTAAATCCACAAATATTATCAAGAATCCAAGCCAATGAAATTTTAACTTTCTTATCATTAACTTGATGTAATACTATTTCAGGATATTTTGATATTAACTCTCTTGCTTTTGATTGGGAAACAATAACATTTTTGAAAAATGATCCAGCAGTTCCGTACTCTTGTAAATTAGGTAATTTGTTCGTACGAATATCAATTATTGCATTTCTTACTTGTCTTAGACTTGGATTAGAATTCTGTCTTCTGCTTAGATATTCCTGAACATCTTTGTAAGTAAGGTTTAATTTACCATCCTTAGATAAATTGAAAGTCACAGAAATAACTACATATCTACCTTTTTCTTTTTTAAATATACTATCCCTATATGAGAAATCACATTCTGAATTAGAAAAATTTTTGTATTCATCCTTTTTTACATCTAATACATATACTGATTCGATAGTATCTTTAACCTCACTACCATAAGCACCAATATTCTGAACTGGCGAAGCGCCAACTGTTCCTGGTATCAAAGATAAATTCTCGACGCCATAATATCCCTTATCAACATTATCAGCAACGAACTGATCCCAATTCTCTCCTGCTCCTACAATAGCTTTTACAGAATTTCCATTCTCTTCATATTTTATTCCCTTAATTTCAATCTTTATTACAATACCATCAAAACCCTTGTCCGAAACAAGAATATTAGAACCGCCACCAAGGATAAAAAAGGGGATTTTATTTTTTTTAGAAAAACCTATAGCCTCTATAAGCTCATCCTCATTTGTAACAACACAAAAATAACGAGCATTTCCACCAGTTTTAAATGTGGTCAATTCCTTCAAACTCTGATTCTCAGTAATTTTCATTTCCCTATACTACCATAGTTTGCGCCAAATGTTGGCGAACGGGTGCTAGCTCCAAATATAATGTCTAAATTAATATGTGAGTACAGCCGTCCGCCAACGCTTGGAACAACTGTAAACATTATATCAATAATATTAATTTCTAGACAATGGTTGTTGAACACCTCCCTTTGTTAAATAGTATCTGTTTACTGGTTTTAGATTCTCATCCAATTCATAAACAAGCGGTGTACCTGTAGGAATTTCTAATCCAACTATTCCATCATCACTTATACCATCAATATGTTTTACAAGGGCTCTAAGACTATTTCCACTTGCTGCGACTATAGAGACTTTGCCAGCTTTAACAACAGGAACGATATCATTTTGCCAATATACCAAAACTCTCTTCACAGTATCTTCTAAAGATTCTCCACAAGGCAAATCCTTTTTATCAATATCACAATATTTCTCGTCATTGCATGGATTTCTAGGATCTTCCTCAGTAAGTAATGGTGGCCTTTCACAGAAGCTTCTTCTCCATTTCTGAACTTGCTCAACACTACATGTAGCTGCAACATCTTCATGCTTCTGACCTTGCAATGCACCATAGTGTCTCTCGTTTAATCTCCAAGTATAGTTAATTGGTAAATCTGATTGACCTAATTCATCTAATACAATACTCAAAGTCTCTCTTGATCTCTTAAGTACAGAACAGAAAGCTGTATCTAATTTATATCCAGCTATCTTTAGACTCTTACCAGCCTCAATAGCTTCATTTATCCCTTGTTCTGTTAAATCCACATCTGTCCAACCACAAAAAACTTTATCTCTGTTATAAACTGTCTGTCCATGTCTAAGTAATACTATTTTATACATAATATCCAATTATAAATTATATTGTTTTTTTATACCAGTTATCTCTAATACTAGTATAAATAAGACCAAAATATCTAACAGATAAAATCATAAGAGTAATCCAAAATAGGCCAAATGAGCAACCCGCAATAATATCTGAGAACCAGTGAACTCCTAGATAGACTCTAGAGAATGAAACAAGTAGAACTATTATTACTGAAACGACAATTAATAATTCTCTAATAACTAGAGATCTTATTTTACTAATAAAGATATAAATTATTAAGGTAAAAAATACAGTTGCCACCAAAGCATGAACACTAGGGAAACTATAATCAAATTCTAGGATGAAAGAATCTAGGGGTCTTGTCCTCTCAATAATCTCTTTGATAAATCCACCAAGAACAAATCCCCCGATCATTGATGATAATGTGATAAGTAAATATCTCCACTTTCTCTTATAATACAAATATATAGATATAACTAATGCAATAATAAGTAATGATACTGGACTAAAAACATTAGTTACAAAATTCATAAAGGTTAAAACTGACTCATTAGCATGTGATACAAAAAAGGTATTAATCCAAATATCCAATTCAGCCATGAAAGCATGATCCTTGATTGCATCTTGAATTGTTTTGAAGAATCCATAAAGACCAACTAGATTTAAAATGAGTGCGATTAATTCATATTTCGCAAAAATATGAAATCTTTTATTTATTAGACTATAACCCCATATTATTAGAACTGAAATAATAATAGCTATAAAAATAAACTTACCAATTACCCCAGATACCAAATGATAACTAGCACCAAATATATACCCAGACATTATTGAGACCAACGCCCACAAAGAAACACCAATAAAATCAAATAACCAAAATTTATTTATATGAACTTTACTTGCACCAACAATAAATGGTACAAGAGGTCTAGTAATAGGATTGAATCTGCCAAGAATTATTGCCTTACCTGTGTGATTTGCTACTATTTGTTTTGCCTTTTCTATATATTCATCTTTTATAAATAATGTCTTTCCAAATTTATTCAAAAAACTATATCCATATCTTTTACCTAAATAAAATCCAGAGAAATCCCCTATCATTGCAGATAGTATTACCACAAGAATAACAATATTTAGTTGAAATATCTCTATCTTTGATAGAAATCCAGATATTATTACTACTGTATGTCCTGGAATAAGTGATCCGACTATTGGTACACCTTCAAGAATAGTTATAAGTGATAGAATAGCATAACCTCCATGCTCAATAATACTTTCCAAGTTTGCTATAATTGGTGCGAATATTCCTCTCATAAACTACAATTGACAATAATAACTATTCGCTTCTAGCTTTTTCTTTGCTTCTTGAGCTATTGATAAATTTTTTGCAAACTTTGATCTTATTTTTGTTAATTCATTTATCTTACTAATAATAGTCTCTTTCAAGTCTTTAAAAATAATCGGCTCTGGAATTACCACAGTATCATTCTCAATACTTTCATCTTCTACTGACATTGTAACCTTGCCCTTATAATATGGCTCGCTAATATGTGGAATTCCCGACATAAATCTTGTTGCAATACTTATCTTATATGATAAAAATTTGTTTGGATTATCTATTATAAGATTATTTGAATTATCTTTCTGCATTTCCACTGTCATTTTAAGTTTAGCTAGATTATCTAAATTTCTATTATTTACCAGAAGTGATGCATCAACTGGTATAAAATCTGTTTTAAATCTTTTAACTATCTCTAGAGATTGTAGAAGTAACTTCTGTACTAAATCTTCTTTATTTACTTGTGATTGTCTAACTTTCTCATTTAAATCTTTAATACCAGTTTTGATAAAAGCTAAACTATTATTCTGCTCTTGCGTAACTGATGTAAACATCACATCACTAACAGGGCTATATTTACCAACTCTTTGATTCTTCTCTTTATTTCCTTCTTTGTTCAAACATGCAACTGAAATATTATTAGCATTTTCAATAACTGTCTTTACCTCAGCGCCAGCAGGAATACCTGCCAGAACCATACCGTCAATTGTTCCCTTTGAATTCAAATTCTTTAATGTGCCATTTAATACATTTATCAAATCATCTAATACAGCTATACTATTGTTAGCATTTGCAATTTTAATATTTAAAACAGTACCCTCCATATACCCCGCTGTACATTTTGCATCTTTAGCTAATCTGGTCTTGTCTATAGGATATCTAGCTAAAGCATTACTTGTTTCACATTTCTCAACTGGCAAGACTTGATCATCATTGACTTTCTCTAACTGAACCATAAGACTGTCGCTTGGTTTGATAACCTGAACTGTGTCTGAATTTGATTTTGCTATTGGAGTCTCATTTGGTAATGCATCACCAACTTTTGCAAGAATTGAATTTGATAAATTATTTACTTTTGTAAAAATATAGCTAAGATCAAACTGGCTAGTTGATGAGACTAAACTAAAAAGTACAAATAGACTAATAAAAACTATTCCAAGTCTTTCTCTATTCGTCATATAGAGAATTATACATTTAATATTTACCTCTGTAAAACACAAAATTCTGCCAAGGCAGAATCTTATGTAGACATTTTATTTTGGCAAATACTAACAGTTAGGCAAAAGCCTTATTAGTACTCACATGGCCAACATTATACAACTTTTACATATAAAATCAATAACTTTATACACAGCAGAACTGAGCCGACGATCGGGATCGAACCGATGACCTCTCCATTACCAATGGAGTGCTCTACCAACCGAGCTACGTCGGCTTAAATTATACTAATAACAAATCTCTCACTTTCTGAATAATCTTCTCAGTAGTTGTATCACTTTTTATAATATATTCATAGACCTCACTATTTATACTCTTCTCAACATTTTGAAGATCTGGAGAATTTGTAAGAATTATTATTTTTGCAGTTTTACCCCATTCATCTGCTCTCAACTGCTTTATCATTTCAAATCCATTCATTTTTGGCATTACTATATCTAGAAGAATAACATCTGGGTGTTCACCTAATGCATATAGTAATCCCTCTTCACCGTTTTTTGCATTATAAACAACAAAGCCCTCATTTACCAAATTCACACCTAAAGCCAATCTCTGTGTAGGATCATCCTCTACTAAAAGAATTTTAGCTGGTTTCTTTTTCATAAATACATTATAACCTATTTTTATTGCAAATGCGCGGTCGACGGGACTCGAACCCGCGGCCTCTCCCGTGACAGGGGAGTGCTCTAACCAATTGAGCTACGACCGCATTTATACCCTATTATACATAATATTGTATAATTTCAAAGTATAAAGAAAATTTGGTGCCGATGCCTGGACTCGAACCAGGGACCTTATCTTTATGAGTGATACGCTCTAACCACCTGAGCTACATCGGCATTTTCTGAAAAAACCTTAATCATACCTAATATTCTCCTACGTAACCAAGAACTTGATTTAACCTTAATACGTAACATCCCAAAATAATCTGTATGATTAGTGTATTTCCTAAGAAGTTTGGTTTTAATAAAAACTGTATTTCCAAAATCTTCTAATGGGAAGTCTAACAGATTTGACCAAAATTTCAATATTTCTTGTTCTCTTTCCTTATGAACTATATTTATTGCCAAATTAATTATTAACTGTTCTTTTTTGATGTTTATGATTTTTAGTAACCATTGATATACTAATTTAATCATTAGATAATCTGAATTGATAAAACTAAATCCAGATCCTGTCTCCTTTTTACTTCCTTCAGCCCAATATAAGCCCACTCCTATAATCATTAAATCTCTTTCACTTATATTTCCCATGATTTCTTTTGCTTTTAAATATTCATTTTCTATACTATCAGTTCTTTTCTTCTTATTTGTAAGTGAACCCTTTATTCGAGCATTAGCTGTATTCTTTAGCCAATTATCTTTAATCAACCTTTTAACTTTATTGTCTAACTTTAAATCTTTACACCAGAGACTAACTGTACTCTTTGAAATTTCATATTTTCTTGATATTTCGCCAAAAGTCATTCCAGATTTTCTGTCTTTAATAACTTTGTCAAATAAATGTTTCTTAGAGTTCATGTTATATAACATAATAACAAATGAACTATGCAAAACAAAAAAAGGCGAAATCCGCCAGTTTTTGTTAGAGTTTTATCAAATCTTGTTGCGGAGGTGAGACTAAATTTGAGCCAGATTATTTTATTTATTAGAAATTTTAATTTCTACATAAAAAGTAAATCCTCTGCTTTTACAGAGGATTTCGAGATTCCTTTCCAATCTCAAAAGTTATCATCTGACAGGATCGAGAATTTCTCCGGAACTCCGGATCTCAGCTCTCTTTCCCATCAAAGTGCGGTTGGAGTAGTGGACTCTTGATCCACCAAAGATAGGAATGTCACTGAAGAACGTACGTACATCAATGTCACTATGGAACAAATCATAGACCACACGTGGTGTAGTTGAACCTGCACCCATCGCATTCATGATGTTGCCCACCCTATCCCCATTCTTAATTGCCTGAAAATCATACCTATCTTCTAGGCAATAAATCCACTCTGTAGGAAGTGACACTAGCCGATAAGCATATACTACCTCCCATAATTGTCCATCAACAAAAATAAAAGACCCAGGGTTAAAGCGAAGTGGGGGTGCCTTTCGCACAGTCACTGAAATGCTACCCAAACTTTCCCTGCCAATCTGGCCACCGCGCAAAAGAACGAGTCCAGATGGTATCTGAATTTTCTTTCGAAACTTCATTTTTCCTTTAGTTGATTGTTTCACTCAATGTGCAAAATCTGATACTTTTAACATTATATCACAAACTAAATATTAGTCAATATATTAAGAGAACAACTATTTTAGTGCTCTTTTATTTAAAATTTTAAAATCTTGTTGCGGAGGTCGGAATCGAACCGACAATCTTCAGGTTATGAGCCTGACGAGCTACCGTTGCTCTACCCCGCTATGAATGCAATACTAACATAATAAATAAAAATGACAAGGGTCAAAAACTGCACTAAATATAATAAAACTCATCAAAAACCTTTCTATATAAATCAATAACGCGCTTCGCTTCGCTTTTATTTATTACATAATCTGAACCATCATGAGCTATTCTATTTCTAACTTTATGCGCCTCCCAAGCATCATCAAGAGTATTAAAATCTGATTTCTCAACACGCTTCAACTGCTCACCTATTCCCTCACCTTTATAGCCCATCTTGGTCAATAATTCGCCAAGCATAATATCTGCCTCAATGATTGCTTGTCGCCAATCATTCTCATTCTCACTTTCAATATGATTCTTAACCCTATCCCATTTATGAGCTAGTTCTGGATCACCTTTTACAACTTCTTCATAAGCCATTTCAATCTTTGGATTGTAAATCTCTTCTTCTCTTCTTCTGATCTGTTTTAATCTTTCTACGCAATAAATAATTCCAATAAAAAGCATTAATGAAAGAATGAAAGAAATACCCACCAAAGATCCAACTATTGATTTTATAAAATCAATAATATCTGGAATATGATTGACAATATAAGTCAAAAAAACATTTAGATAACTTATAGTATCAAAAGCAGGTGGCGAAACTACATCAGTTGTTTGTTCCATATTTTATTCACCCAAGAACTCCTTACCAACTTCAAAAAGTAAACCTTCTTCTCCATGCCTTGCAGTTAGCTGAATACCAAGTGGAAGTTGCTTGCCTTCTTTATCAGAGAATCCTGATGGTATGGACATTGCTGGCATACCTGTAAGATTTGCTGTTACTGTGAATATATCCTCAAGGTACATAGCTACAGGATCAGAAACTTTCTCACCGATTTTGAAAGCTGGTGCTGGCGTCGTAGGTGTTAATATTATATCAACATTTTCAAATGCTTTCACGAAGTCCTGTGTAATAATTCTTCTTACCGCGTTTGCTCTATTGTAATATGCATCGTAATATCCAGATGAAAGAACATAAGTTCCAAGTAAGATTCTTCTTCTCGCCTCCTTACCAAAGCCAGCTCCTCTAGTTTCAAAGTAATCATCTATACCACTTGTACCATCTTTATGAAGGCCAAACCTTACTCCATCAAAACGAGAAAGATTAGAAGACACCTCTGCGGGCATAATTACATAATATACTGCAAGTGAATATGAAATATTTGGCAAATTTATATCTTTTATTTCATATCCCATAGATCTGAATTTCTCAATGGATGAATTAAAATTTTTGAGAGTATCTTTATCAATACCATCACCACCCAAGAAATGTCTTGGTATACCTATAACTGGCTTACTAGATAATTTTTTTATTTTATAAGTATCATCCTTAATCGTTGTACTGTCTCTCTTATCAACCCCAGAAATAATATTATAAATAATTTCTGCATCTGTAACTGTCTTAGCAAATGGGCCTATTTGATCAAGAGAAGAACCCATAGACATAACACCATATCTTGAGACTCTGCCATAGGTTGATTTCAAACCCACAAGAGAACAGAAGCTTGCTGGCTGTCTTATAGATCCGCCAGTATCAGAACCAAGTCCAGCCAATGCCCCATTCATAGCAATAGCTGCAGCTGTACCTCCAGAAGATCCACCAGCCACTCTTGAAGTATCAAAAGGATTCTTAGTAACACCAAAAGCAGAATTCTCCGTAGATCCACCCATAGCAAACTCATCCATATTTGTCCTGCCGACAAAAACAACTCCCTCTTTTTTTAATTTCTCAATAACAGTTGCATCATATGTTGCACGATACTTATCTAGTATCTTTGATGCGGATGTCGCGATTCTATCCTTTATAAGAATATTATCCTTAACAGCGAAAGGTATACCAGTAAGCAAGGTCGCAGTACCATCCTTGAATCTTCTATCAGCTTCTTCTGCTTGAGCAATAACATCTGAGAATACTTCAAGATAAGCATTTATTTCTCCATTTTTATTTTTGATTTCAGATAAATAAGCATTAGCAAGATCTACAGCAGTGTATTCACCACTCTTCATTGCTTCATGTGCTTTTTTAATTGTCAGACTTTTTAAATCAATCATAAATCAAATTGTTCTTGATCAATAATCTTCTTAACAGCTACAAAATCTCCTTCTCTATCAGGAGCTTCATTTAGTATTGCTTCTCTTGATTCAGGGGAAATGGACTCGGGACTATCTTCTCGGTAAATATTATGAACGGAACCGGCAATAGGATTAAAATCAATATCTACAGTAGCTTTTTTGATCTCATCTATATAATTTAATATAGAATCAATGTCTTTGGTCAAACCCTGCTTCTCAGATTCATCAAGCTTAATTCTGGCTAGATTTGCTAGATTTTCTATCTCTTTGACAGTTATCATAAATAGAAATATATCACAAAGTATTTTATTTAACCATTTTTAGAAATTCTCCTTCGTTTATTATTTTAACACCTAGTTTTTGAGCTTTGTCTAATTTTGACCCTGCTTCTTCACCTGCAACAACATAGCTAGTATTCTTTGATACAGAGCTTGATACTTCACCACCAAGATTTCTAACCATTTCTTGAGCTTCGGTTCTGTCGGTATTTATACTTCCAGTAAAGACAAATACTAGACCGGATAGCTTTTGATTCTTTTTTTCACTGATTATTTCAATATGCTTCAATAAATTTTTAATCAGTTTTTTATTCTCAGAATCTGAGAACCAATCAAAAACAGACTTGGCAACTATAGGACCTACACCATATATTCTCTCTATTTCTTCATATTCTGCATTCTGAATTTTATCTATAGTGCCAAAGGTATTTGCTATATCATATGCAGTCTCTTCACCAACTTGAATTATAGATAGAGAAGCAATGAATCTTGGTAATGTTATTTTTTTACTTTTTTCAATAGAAGAAATTAAATTATCAACTGATTTCTCTGCGAATCTTGGTAAATTGAGCAAATCTCCTCTTTTTAAGGTAAATATATCATCAAAAGATGAAATGAGATTATTCTCAAGTAGAACATCAATAATTTTTGGGCCTAGACCGTCAATATTAAAGCATTTCTTGGATACGAAATAGTAGAATTTTCTTTTTTGTTGTTCAAAGGAATTCTTGGATACACATCGCCAAGCTACTTCACCAGGAATCTTCTCTATTCTACCATCACCACCACATGCAGATATATGAGTCGGAAATATATATGGCTTTGAACTCTTTGGTCTTAGATCTTTTACAACTGAGACTATGTCTGGGATAACATCACCTGCCTTTTGAATTATAACAGTATCTCCAATTCTAATATCCAATCTATTTATTTCATCTTCATTATGAAGAGTAGCTCTAGATACTGTAGATCCTGCTATGAGAACAGGTTTCAAATGCGCAACAGGAGTTATAACACCAGTTCTACCAACCTGAAGCACTATATCCTCAACAATAGTTGTTACTTGCTCTGCAGGGAATTTATATGCTACCCCCCATCTAGGTGACTTGCCTGTATAACCTAACGCTTTTTGAATCTTTACAGAATTAACCTTGATAACTATTCCATCTAGAACATAATCAAGACTATCTTTCTTCTTTGTCCATTCCTCATAATATTTTTGAACTTCATCTATACTTTTACAGACTTTTGAATATTTATTTGTTTTGAAACCCAATTCTTTGATTAAATTAATTTCATTAAATTGTGATTCTGGAACATCAATACTAACCATATCAATATCATAAATAAATGAATCAAGTCTCCTACCCGCAGTGATTCTTGGATCAAGTTGTCTTATAGAACCCGCAGCTAGATTTCTGGTATTTGCATATTTCTCTTCACCATTCTTCTCTCTTTCTTTATTTATAATTTCCAATACCTTCTTTGATATCCATGCTTCACCAACAACAATAATATCTATATTTCTTTTTAATTTTAATGGAATACTATTTATTGTTTTAATATTTGAAGTAACATCCTCACCTATTATTCCATCTCCCCTTGTTGCACCTTGTACTAGAAGTCCATCTTTATAATTTAATACTATTTTTAATCCATCAATTTTTAATTCGCAACAATATTCTAACTTCTCATCTGCTACTCCAGATTTATCCATGAAATTTCTAATTTTGTCTTGCCACTTTTTTAATTCTTCAAAATCAAAGACATCATCAAATGACCATTGTTGATAAGCATGACTAACTTTTGTAAATTCCTTGAGTGGTTCACCACCAACCCTCTGAGTTGGACTGTCTGGAGTTATTAAGTCCGGATTCTTGGATTCTATTTCCTCTAGTTCTTTCATTAAAGAATCATAGGCCTCATCTGATATTTCTGGCTTATCAAGCACATAGTATAAGTATCTATGCTTCTCTAGCAATTCTTTTAATTTTTTGACTCTATCTTTCATATTGGTATTAGTATGTATATCGTATTGCACGCTCAACCCTGTTTGGGCTATTTATACTACATGTATTTGTATTGGTATCCCAGCCAGTATTATAACCCCTTGATTCAATCCTTGAAGCCGGAGCATATATACCAAGGTTTGAATTTAATTCATAATACTTCAATACTGTAACTTTTGCACATGATTTGCTATTTGATCCCATTCTGATATCAAAGGTAAATAATCCAGTACCGTTATCATTATTTGGAAATGTTGGAAACATAGTAATAGATTGATTTATACATTCAATACTGATACCAGCAGTTGAAGAAGTTGCAATATAACTATCCCTAATCAATGCACATTCAAATCCCGTATCAGCAGCGTAGAATGCTAATACTGATTCTCGTGAAGCAGTAGCTAATAGAAATTCTTTTTTACCAATACTTAATATTGATATTCCAACTGCTAGAACAATAGATGATACTAATACTGCGAATAACAGAGTGTATCCTTTATTATTTCTTAAATTTTTAAAATAAGATTTTATCATCTTGATACATTAAAAAATTGACTTTGAATAAGAACTTCGCTTGGCGTTGCACTATTCTGCCACCAAACTCTTACTACTACCTTTGCCTCATTTGATGGATCAGAAGTAGCAGAAGCAGTATTGTCTATATAAAAGCTTCTTGAATATATTGTCTGAGATGCTGATGCACTGCTTGGAGAATATCTATCTCCTCTATCATAAATTCTACATGAATTTATACATGGAGCATCAAATGTGTCTTGATAAGTATCAACGCTACATGGGTTTGCACTAGTACACACACCATAAGTAGCAACCCAATTTGCAAAAGATGAAACAGAAATATATGTATCTCTCTTATTTTTCAAATATTCCATAGCATCTTGTGCTAGATACGATGCTATTATTTGATCTTTTGCATACAACGAAGCTACCAAACTCTTCTGGGACACTGTCATGGGACCAACTATAGCTAGCATAAGTATTGTCACTGCTACCAGTGTCTCAATAATTGTAAAACCTTTTTTGTAATTTAAATTATTCATATTAATTATGGTGCTCTTTGGGATACTGTTGTCTGAACAGAAAATATAACTTTTTCAGCATCTCTATTACCCACTTCCCCCTTTAGCCAAATAAATGCTCTAGGCTGATTTGTCCTATCTAGTTTAATATCACTTTCAGAAATTTTTATATCAGTTGAAACTATATCAAAATATTTTGATGAATCCCTGATATCATCATCACAATATTTACTTTGCATCTTTTTCAATCTATTTGTATTCCTATCATATGTATAAACATAGGTTAAATTACATTCTACGTTTATATTTGATGAATCTCTACCTTTATATTGAGAATCGAATGCAAGAGCCCAGCCACCACTATTTGAACAATTCGAAGTATTACCATTTCTAGATATTGAACTGGTATTTGGTGCACATGAATAATTTGAACCCAATCTCATCTCACGAGACATAGTCTCAAGAGCAAAATTAAGATTATTAACTGCAGTTTTTAGTATGAGTGCCTTTCTATTTGCATCAGAAATCTTTAACAAAGCTCCTACTGCAATAACAGCAACAACAGCAAATATTCCGAGTGATACTATCATCTCTAGCAAAGTAAATCCTTTGTTGTAATTAATTATCCTTTTCATAAATTATCTTACTGATATTTGACCTGTTGATCTAACGATAACCTTTCTAGTGGAACCATCAGCTGAAGCAACAGTAATCTCAGCATATGGATTCTCGGTAGTGATTTTATTTCCATTAGTCGGATCTACTGACACTATATGAGCTATTGGATCTGGTCTTCTAAAAACAATATTCAATTCTGTAATACTATTATTGCATGATGATTCTGTACCAGCACATATATCACTAATTCTACTACCTCTCTTAATATTTGTTGTAGCTATTTCCTCACCTGTATTATAACTTCCAATATCTCTATTATCATCATAATTTGCATCGGCAAAACTAATGAAAGAAGTAGAATTATCTGTAAAATATACTCCAAAAGGATAATTAAATTCACCTGAGAATCCACTAGTTACAGGAACGCTTTTTACATTTATACTTGCAGACTGCGCACTTCTTATAGTAAGAGCAACATCATAAGCTAGATTTGTTAATATAATTCCTCTATCAAAATCTGTGTATCTTGCCAAAAGCAAGCCAGTGATAACAGTAAATATTCCCACCGTAACCATCAGTTCTACTAATGTGAATCCTCTTTCCCTTGTATTTTTTAAATTGACTTTATACATAGCTTAATTTGAAAAGAATGCTAGAAACGGTGTTAGATCAATTACCTGTATATTAAATAATAATACCAAATACATTCCCAAAACTAGAAATGGTCCGAATGGTATTTCATAATGTGACTTTAATTTCCTAAATACTATATACATCCATATAACACTAAGTATTGCACCAATCCAAAAAGCTAGAATAATCGCAGATATACCATTTATAAGACCTAGAGTCCAACCAATGCCAAGAACAAGCTTCGCATCACCAAGCCCCATCCAAGTACCCTTAGAGGCGAAGAATAAAAAAGCAAATGGTAAAGCCAACAATGGCCCTGCGAGAATAGAACCGATGGATGGAGCAACAAAACTCAAATCAGATGAAATGAAAAGTTTTGACAATGATATGACTCCAAAGAGATACACCATCTGATCTGGTATTATTTTATGCTTTATATCATAGATTATTATTACAAGTAATAAGCAAGTTATAAATATATAATATAAAGTTGTAAAACTATCTTGAACAGTAATGGGAGGAAATGCCCATATTACAAGAGCAAACAATATACCTGCCAATAGTTCTACAACGGGATATTGCCATGATATTTTGCTTTTACAATTTCTACATTTGCCTTTTTGGAAGATAAAACTAAATAGTGGTACTAATTCATACCATTTTAAATTCTTACCACAGGAGAAGCATTTAGACCTCCCTTTCAATGTCATTCCTGTGTTATATCTCAATGCAACAACATTCAAAAAACTACCTATTAATATTCCAAGTATAAATGAGAATGTTAAAAAATAGCTTTGCATTTATTATCTAGGTGAGACACAATAATTATTTGCATTACCACTACAATTGATTTGACCGATATTACCCGTAGCAACTCCACCAGCAGCTGCTCCTGTCATTGTCTCTAATCTAACCATCAATCTATAATCATATCTTGTACCATATGGCTCATATCTATATATCTGTGGATCAACATTTATTGGATCAGTTGGAACCTTTGAAATAAAATCTGAAACTAAATAATCCACATTCGATGAATTACGACACACACCAGCATTTATTGCAGTACCTAAGAATAAAACATGATATGTATTAACTGTTCCATATGGCGGATACACACCACACTTATCAAATGCCAATTCTAGTGCCAATTGCATCTGTGCAAGATCTGCTATTCTCTTGGCATCTCTACTCTTTGCTTTTGCCTGTGAGAAGCTTGCCATAACTATAGATGTTAGAATAGCAATAATCACTACAACAACCATCAACTCTATCAATGTAAATCCTCTATTATATTTTAATTTCATATTTTTATAATCCGCAGTCAACAGAGTTAGCACTTAGAACTGTGTGTTCATCTGACTTACCAGAATAATCTACACACCATCCTGAACTCGTAGCTATAGGATTCTTCAATGATACAATAGCAGCCCATCCATCTGCTGCCTCATGACATACAGCAGCACCAGTTGCTGATCCATCAAGATTATAAGCGAATGCATCTGCAGTACCACCAACAACTGCAGTCTGACCAAGATTCTTGGCTGCATTTAATACCATATCACCTATAGTCTCACCTCCTGATCCACAAACACCGGTAAAATTACCATTTGTAGTATTGAATAATTGAGCCTGAGTCTTGGCACCTGCTAATGCCTGCTTTATTGCAGCATCTCCACCCTTACTCCTAGCAGTACTTAGATCTGATAATACAACTGATGATAAAATTCCAATAATTGCTATCACTACTAATAATTCTATTAATGTAAAACCTTTTGTTGTTAAGTATTTTTTCATAGTATAAGTATATCAGAGATAGTTGTAAATTAAACAAAAGAATTCCACAGTTTGATTTGTAATGCAAAACAAAACCTCACTGTAAGGTGAGGTAATGTTAGATCTAAGATAACTCTGAAATTATAGACAAACTACAGTGTTAGCTGCAATAGAAGATGTAAGAGTGGTTGTATATGGCGTACCACCTGATGTTGCACCCCTTGATACACCTGTACTATCTACACACCATGCTCCTGTTGATGTTACTGCTGAAAGTGCCCAGTTACCTGATGCATCAGATGCACATCTTGTTTGAGTTGTAATACCTCCTAATAAATTACCTAGACCATTATTGGCTGACTGGAATACTCCCGTTGTTGCACATGGAGTACCTGATACAGCAGTTATTGCTATATGTGTACCTGAAAACAATTCTGCCTGTGCTCTCATTGACTGTAGTTGAGATTGAATCTTTGCATCTGCTCCCTTATTTCTTGCTGTACTCAAACTTGCCAAAACTACTGATGACAATATACCAATGATCGCAATCACAACTAGCAACTCGATCAATGTAAAACCGCCTTGTGAATATTTCTTCATAAACAAAATAATTACTTAATAAATTAATAATAAACTTATAACAATAATTATAGCAATAAAAGAAAATAAGTGTTAATAATCGAATAACTAAGTTATCCACAACAAACAAAATCCCACACTAAGTGCGGGAAATTGTTGAAAATCAAGCTAGTTGAATAAAAAACTATGGAGCACAGAAGTATGTAGCGTTAGCAATTACTGCCTGGAATCCAGTAGCAGACGCCCTTGAAACACCAGTACTATCAACACACCATGATCCTCCATCTGAAGTCTGTGCTGATACTGCCCAAGCAACATTACCAGCTGATGGTTGTCCTGCTTGTGCTGCACATCTTGTCTCAGCCATTACTAGACCTGAAAACAGATTACCTAAACCATTACTAGCAGTATCAAACAAAGTACCAGCTGTTAATGGACAAGTTGATTGAGGGGCTTGCACTGTACCTGTTCCTGTATACAACAAAGCTTGTGCTCTCATTGCACCTAATTGACTTTGTATTCTTGAATCCTTTGCCTTATTTCTTGCTGTACTCAAACTTGCCAAAACTACTGATGACAATATACCAATGATCGCAATCACAACTAGCAACTCGATCAATGTAAAACCGCCTTGTGAATATTTCTTCATAAACAAATTAATTACTTAATAATACCTAATAGCATAATTGTATCAATAAAAAAATATTTATGCATATAATTCATACACATCTTATCCACACCTCTCCCTTAGCTACATAATTGACAATTATAAATAGTTATCTCTTATCTACAAAAAAGTGGGTTATCCCCCTATTCTTTTAAAAACAATGTTATATAATTAAATCACTGGCGAGAGTTGAGCTAGTGGACAGGTAACAAATTATTAGCCATAAATAAAAATCACAAGACTTTAGTGGATGGGTAATGATTTCAGGGAAACCTGACTCGTTCCCTGTCCAGTGAAGTCTTATTTTATTTTGGAGGTGTGGCAGAGTGATTTAATGCACCGAGCTTCTAACTCGGAAGACTTGATAAGGGTCTCGTGGGTTTAAATCCCACCACCTCCGCAAAGTTATCAACAACCTCGTACCAATTGACTGTTTTTATACACGGGTATATTATTAGTATACCCTTATCAGGTCTTGATGTATTACATCAAGTGTGGTCATAAAACCAGAGTTTAGTGCATTTCTTTGAGGTTTTAGGAGTTTCAAACCCTAATCTCAGTTTGAAAGTCCGAGTTCGTTTAGTTTACTCGGAAAAGTGCATTAAAATAACAAGAAGTCCCCAGTAATGGGGATTTTTTGTCATTATATCTTCTATGGTAAAAAACAACCTATATTGTTACTGAAAAAATATGAAGCATGATATAAGAAAATATTTTTGAAAAAATAGGTATTATTACGACCGAACCACAAAGAACTAATATGGCAATCCAAGATTTTTTAACTATCGTCCACCATATCAATTTCTCAAATTCTTCTCTTAATGTTGCATCTTTTTTAAAGATAGCCAAGACTGTACCCTCTGTTGTTATATTTTCTATTGCCTTAACCCTGTCTTCCAATCCTTTTATTTGAGTATGAGCAGAATCAACTTTATCAATATATTCTTCTTGATTAAAATCATTTTTCTTTGCCATAAATGTTTATTTAACAGAATTTTGTGCAGACAAAGTATCTTTCTTTTTAATTGCTTCTCCAGGTACAAAACTGTCTGTACCAACCTGAATAGGTCTACCTGCATTTTTTGAAATAATTGCAAGAACGAAGCCAAGAGTATTTTCTACCCCATCTATTTTGTAATCTTCAGTAATTTTTTTTAGAGTTTCTAGATGGCCATTATCAATATCTATCTTTCCCTCTAATTTACCTTCATTATTTGTTGATTCTGAATACTTTATCATATGATTTTTCTTTATTATATATTATACTAGTCCTTATGACAAAATCAAAGTTTCTCTCTATACTGAAATCTGCAATAAAGTTCCAAGCAAAACCTCAAAGCGTGTCCTGTCATTGTGTCGGTTGTTGTAATGGAAAACAAAAGCGTCAAGGTAAGACTGTAAGTGTTGCTTTGAAATAACCTTGAATGTACCCTTAATGCTTCTCTTTAAGTGAGCAAAGAAAGTTTCCACAGTGTTTATGTGAATATCCTCTCGTACATATTCACCTTTGCTATGTTCTACTGAGTATCTGTCGTGTGTCTTATCCGATCGCCAATACACCTTAGCATTATCACTCAAAATACTTGTAGCCTTGCTTTCTATATTCCTTTCAATAAAAGATTGTATAGAGTTTGCTGTTGTATCTGGCATAATCTCTGCTCTAGCTTTACCGCCTCGCTCTACGGCAATAGTAACTATAGACTTTTTAGCTATATTCTCTTTTTGATATTTATTGTATTTACCTCCATAACCTTTACCACCGAAATATCCAGTATCTATCTCCACATCACCTCGTAATTTACCATTATCCTGTTTCAGTGCCTTTCTAATAAGGGAAAGAATACGCCATGCACACTTATAGGTAACTCCGAGTTGTCTTTCTAGCTCTTTGGCTGATATACCGCTTTTAGCGTTAGAGAATATGAAGATAGCATGAAACCATAACGACAATGGAGTATCACTCTTATGAAAGATTGTGCCACTAGCAGGGGCTATTTGAAAACGACACTTACCACATTGAAACTGCTTGCGACCATTTATCTGCTTATATTCACCACCACATGAACATTTACGGGTATGTAGGGTATCAAATATAAAAGCTAGGCAAGCCTCATCTGTAGGGAATTGTGCTTTCAAATCTCTTATTGAATATTTTGTTATCTTACTCATACTACCATCTTAGCAAATGGTAATTATGTTGTCAAGGGATACATGTGATCTTATCCACATGTAAAAACCCACCTAAAATAGGTTTAAACACGGGTAGAAATAAATTATGGCTGACAAACGAAGGTCGCGTTCAAGATAACGTTGTTTAGAGTGGTAGCAGAAAATCTCGATACACCCGTACTATCAACACACCATGTACCCCCTGTTACATCTGCAGCTACTGCCCAATTGACATTACCAGCTGAGGGTAGACCAGCTTGAGCTGAACATCTTGTTGTTGTTTGAGCAATAATTGGACTTACTAAATTACCTAGACCATTACTCGCTGTATCAAATAGTGTATTGGCTGCAACTGCACATGGTGATACTGCATTTACCAAATTGCCCGTACCTGTATATAATAATGCTTGTGCTCTCATTGCACCCAGTTGACTCTGTACCCTTGCATCTTTTGCCTTATTTCTTGCTGTACTCAAACTTGCCAAAACTACTGATGACAATATACCAATGATCGCAATCACAACTAGCAACTCGATCAATGTAAAACCACCTTGTGAATATTTCTTCATAAGAAAATTTATTATTAATAATACCTTTTACTAAAAGATTGTAGCAGTGAATGACGAATTTCAATAAAATGAAATTGTTAATAAGTAGTGAATAACTATTGTGCTGAAGCCACGTTATAAATAGGTATAAGAACAGAAGCAAGTAATACAGCAACACCACCTCCAAGACAAACGATCATAAGTGGCTCAATAAGACCAACAAGTGCATCCACCGCAGTAGTCACCTCTCTAGAATAAAATCTGGCCAAGGTCTTGAGAATAGGTCCCAACTCTCCTGACTCTTCACCTACCTTCATCATTTGAATCATTATTCCAGGTATTTCACCATTTGTTGCAGACAATGCTTCAGATACAGCTTTACCTGCCTTTACAGAATCAACTGCATCTGAAAGAATCTTTTGGTATATAGAATTATTGATAACTGAAGATGTTAATTCTAGAGCTCTAACTATTGGAATACCAGATACAAGCATAGTATTCATATTATCTGATAGTCTTGACCAGTATAATTTTCTAAAAAGATTACTCACATAAGGTATACCTAATTTCACTCTATCAAAAGCTACTTTACCAGTAGGTGTTCTTATATATCTGATCAGTAGAAATCCTCCTATAATAACTACACCCGCCATTATAAAACCATAGTCAACAAAGAAATTACTAATGCCCAGCACAATCTTGGTATATACAGGTATATCTTGACCTGATTCCACAAGAATAGTACTTATTTTAGGAATAACCATAGTAAACATAAGAATCATAACAGTGATAAATGTCATAATAACGAATGCAGGATATATAAGTGCCCCTCTTGCTTTTGACACTAATTCATAAGTTCTATCCAAATAATCTGCCAAATAACTAAAAGTCTCATTTAATTTACCGGATTCCTCTCCAGACTTAACCATACTTACATAAAATTCTGAAAAAATCTTTGGATGCTTTGATAATGCTATAGAAATAGAACTTCCTGCCTGTAAATCATCTGCAATAACATTTAACCTTGATCTTAATACCTTATTCTCTGCTTCAGCACCCAAAAGTCTAAAAATTCTAAGTGCGGATACTTGGGCTTCAAAAAGAGTTGCAAGCTGTCTAGATAGAATAACTACATCTTTGTTAGAAACTCTCTCTAACCATGAAATATTCATGGACATGTTGAATTTCTTTGCACCTTCTTCATTTATTGATGTGATAACTAATCCCCTTCTCTGTAATGAAGCTATAGCTACATCAACATTTACTGCATCTATTGATCCATTCTTTGGTGCACCTGTTTGATCTATTGCTTGATATATAAAAAGCATAATATTTTAATTATACAAGACGCTCAAGTGTCTTGGGATTAAGTGAATTTAAATATGCATTCTCAACAGTAATCTCTCCTGCTCTTACTAATTCTGCCAAAGATCTATTCATATCAACCATACCATCTCCTGAACTTGTCTCTATTACTGTATTTATTTCATGAATTCGCTTCTCTCTTATAAGATTTGCAACGGCATTATTATTTATCAATAATTCAAAAGCAGGAATAAGACCACCTGAAATTCTTGGTATTAATCTTTGTGAGAAAATACCTGTAAGACTTCCTGCAAGTTGAATTCTTATCTGATCCTGTTGTCCTGATGGAAATGAGTCAATAATACGGTTAATAGTTTGCGCAGCATTGTTGGTATGAAGTGTTGAGAATACCAAGTGACCGGTCTCTGCTGCAGTAACAGCTGTAGCTATAGTATCTGTATCACGCATCTCACCTACCAAACATACGTCTATATCTTGTCTGAACATAGATACCAAGCCCTCTTTGAAATCAGGCGTATCAACCCTAACCTCTCTTTGGTCTATAATTGACTTTTTTGATTCATAAATATACTCTATTGGATCCTCAATGGTCATTATATGCTCTGTTCTTGTTTGATTTATCATCTCTATAAGTGATGCAAGTGTTGTTGACTTGCCTTGACCTATTGGACCCACAACAAGAAAGAATCCTTGTTGCTTTCTAGTAAATGACTCAATAATAGGTGGTAAATTTAGCTCTGATAGAGTCCTTATCTGTTTTGGAATAAGTCTCAGAGCAACAGATAGCTCGCCTTGATGGTAGAAAGCATTACCTCTGAATCTAGCTGAGGTTAGAGAATATGAGAAGTCAACGGATCTTTCGTTTTTTAATAATTCTTTGTTCTCAGGAGTAAGAAATTGGGATAGAAGGCCATTCATATCAGCAGAAGTGAGCTTTGGTAATTTAGCTAATGGTATTAGATTGCCTGCAACTCTGATTATAGGATTCCTGCCTTCTGCTAGATGAAGATCAGAAGCATTCTCTTTTATAACCATATCTACTAATTGTTCAATCTCCTTTTTGTATTCCATGCTATTGTTGTTTTTTTGATGATGAATAAATATTTTGAACTTGTGCAAGGACTTCTGATGGTATCGTAGTTGCCTTTATAATATAACCATCTACACCGATCTTCTTTGCTCTTGCTATATCATCTGGTAATCCCTGATTTGTAAGTATTATAAGTACACTACCTTTTGTTAAACCTTCTTTCTGAGCAGTTCCGAGTAACTCTATACCGTCCATCTCAGGCATAACAACATCTACCAAAATTATATTTGGCCTCAGACCATCTCTAAGCAATTTTAGTCCTTCTTCAGGGCCTTGTGCAGTGTGTATTTCAAAATTATTTTTTGAAAATTTCAAAGCATACATATCAAGTAGGAATTTGTCATCATCTATAAAGAGTATACTCGTATTTTCATTATTCATATCAATATTATACTAGAGCTTATTAACTTCCTCAAATGGAATTATTCTCTGAAATGCTTTGAGCATTGCATCTTCTTTCATTGTCAACATTCCCTTCTGTCTTAATATTCTAGAAATCTCTAATTCATTTGGATTTTTTAGAATTGCTGATTCTATTTCTTTATCCATTCTCATAACTTCAAATACTGCCATACGTCCTCTTGTACCCTTTGGACAATCTGGGGTTGGATTGATACCAAATACTGTATCAGTAAATGGAATCTCCTTCTTATATTGTTCTGGTAAATCTGAGAACTGCCTGTCTATAAGCATTTTGATACTTCCTTCTACAGGTATTGGCTTACCACCACCCTGTGGCAAGGTTCCAACTAATCTTTGTGCAATTGCAAGAATAAGAGTGGGTGCAATAAGGTATGGATCTACTCCCATGTCTATAAGTCTTGGTATAACACCCGCAGCGTTATTGGTGTGAAGTGTTGAGAATACCAAGTGACCAGTAAGCGCAGCTTGCACAGCAAGCTGCGCAGTCTCCTTATCTCGGATCTCACCCACCATGATTATATCTGGGTCTTGTCTAAGAGTTGTACGTAATCCAGATGCAAAAGTATAGCCGATCTCAGGATGAACCTGAGATTGACTTACACCATCCATGTTGTATTCAATAGGATCTTCAAGAGATAGTACATTTGCACCCTCTCTATCTACCTCATTTAACATTGAATATAGCGTAGTAGATTTACCTGAACCTGTAGGACCAGTAATCAATATCAATCCATATGGCTTATTAATAGCTTCTTTGAAATATGAGAGATTTTTCTCTGAGAGTCCCATTTCCTCAATTTTCTTAACACCCTTCTCTTGATCCAAAATACGCATCACGACCTTCTCTCCATAATAAGCTGGAAATGTTGAAACACGGAAGTCTATCTTTCTTCCATCAATTCTTGCTGAGAATCTACCATCTTGTGGCTTTCTCTTCTCGTCTAATTTCATATTTGATAGAACTTTAATACGAGCCACAACAGCACTGTGAACTTGAGGTGGCAAAACAAGACTAGTGTTCAATGTTCCATCAACACGAAAGCGTACCCTAACTCTATCTCTCATATGTTCTATATGAACGTCAGAAGCATTACCTTCCGTAGCATATCTAACAATTGTTGCAACAATTTTAACAACTGGTGCATCTTCTATAATTATCGCATTCGTATCTTTCTCTGTTTTACCTTTTTTAACATCAACAGTTGATTCGTTATCTATAGAAAGCACAGTTTCAAGTTCAGAAAGGGCTTTCGATACTTCACCACCTATTCCCTTATATAATTCAATTACTTTCGTATAATCTGTACTACTTATAAGAAATATCTTATAAGGTATATTACTTTTTGAAGCAATAAAATTTAATGCATCTCTAGCTTCAATGTTGTCTGGATCTACAATACCAACCTCTAATGTGCCTTCTTTGATTCCTATTGGTACAAATCTATAGTGAGTTGCAGATTCTTCAGGAATATAATCAAGCGCCTCAAAAGGTACATTTGCATCACCGAGACTCTTTATAGGAATATTTAGAAACTCACCACGAGCAGCCAATACATCCTCAGAATGAACTCCCATTTCAATCAAAATTTGATCCAGAGATTCACCTTCTCCGGTTCTTTTTTTAATCTCACGTATATCATCTTGTGATATAAGATTTTTCTTTAAAAGAATGTCAACTAAGCTCATATTTTTATCTTGACTTTGGGGTTATGGACTTCGTACTAGACGTCTGAGACTGTCCAGGAAATGGTTGGAAAGGATTTGGCCTTCCAACATTCTGAGTTGGTACTTCAACAGAATAATCAAGTAGAGATTTATAAACAGCACCCTTGAAAAAGTCTGGATCTATTTTTAATGAACTTATTTCTCTTAATAGAACCAGAGCTCTTGAACCAACAGCACCGGAATCACTTCCTCCAGCTGGTATGTTTATATCAATAGATGAAATAGAATCATCACTTGGCGTTCCTGTAGTATAGAAATACCACAAACCGCCTATTGCTAGGATTATTATGAATACTATTGCTGTTGTTTTTGATGAAGATTGCTGATTCATAATTTTATTGTTTTAGCCAATATGTTTTTAATTCAACTTTATAATCATAAATATTGGTCTCATTTGCTGAAACACTGATTTTTGATATATCCAAAACTCTCAAACTTGATTCTATTGATTTTAATAATTCAATAAAGCTCTTATAACTAGCAGAGACTTCAAATGATAGAGTAACCGTTTCATATTTCGAAGTATCAGAGCCATAAGAAGATACTTCTGGAGCACCAAGTTCTGCACTGGTCTCTTTTGGAACTGTACCCTGAGAGCCTTTTGCACTAGTTTTTACATTTTTTAGTGTTAAGCCATGTTGCTCACCTATTCCCTTTACATCAATTATTAATCTTACATTATCAATATTATTTGGAACTATTTTATCTAAGCGTTTTCTATCTGTCTCCTCTATAGAATTATATGTCTTAAGAACTCCATCTCTTAATTTTATTAATTTCTCAACATTCTCCAATGCTTGCTCATATCCAGCATTAACTGTTTTTATAGATTTAATCTCATCCATTTTACTTTTAGTAAAAGTAAAATAAATTCCGATGGCTAGTATTAAAAGTAAAATTGGTGCTACTCCTTTGTTCATATAATTTTAATTGTTGGTATTTACACTTGCATCTACTGTCTTTTGATACAAAATCTCTTTTGAACTCAATTGTCCAGTAAATACAAAGTTAATCTGTCCACCTTCATCCTCAGACAAATCAGCAACTACCGGATTCTTTATTACCTTATTCTTACCGAATTTATCTGAAGAACCAAACACATCAGACTGAAATGCTATAGAGTTATAGTTTTTTGCTATTCCTTTCATAGTAATTTTAATACTATCAGAGCTACTATCTGGCTCAGTAAATTCAAAAGTATCAAATTTAACACTTTCTATTGTTAATTCATTAATAATAGGGAAAATTTCTGATACACTCAGATGTTTTTGAAATAATTGTTTAGATATATCAATTTTTGTGCTGAATTTCTTCAAATCTTCAATTAGAGAAATATTGAATCTCTTCTCACTATCAGCTAATTGTTGTTTATATGAATCTTGTGCTTGTTTCAATACTCCAATCCACACTACACTGAATACAGCTCCACCTATAGACACTATAAATAACATTAGGGAAATTATCATCATAATACTCATACCACCATGATGTACTACTACAGGCTTTGTAGGATCGGTTACAAGTGGCTTCTTTGGTATAAATGATGTTTGAAATTTAGTCTCCATTCAAGAGAAATTATACTAGATTTATAAAGTTAAATCGATAGTAAGCATGTGTATATCTATCAATCAAGTTCAGATAATCTTCTTATTGCACACCCAATAGCAACAGCGAATTCAGGACCAGCCTGAATAAAATGATCAGCCATAAATGCTGGTGTTTCAAGTCTTGAGAAAGGATCTGCATAGATAACCTCTGTCTGAAAACTAATCTTAGCAAGATCTGTAAGACCTTTAAGTAGAACACCTCCGCCAGTCAGAATAACTTTGCTGATATTTTTCATGTATTTCTTCTGATAATTTAGCATTGTGGCATTTGCTTCATAGAATACATAATCCAAATTTACAGTGATTATTTCTGTTAATTCTTTGTATTCTGGGCCACCCTTTAGACCATTTGCTCTTTTTAAATTCTCGGCCTCACTAACACTAATACTTAAAGACTTGGAAATTGCTAGAGTAATATCTTGTCCACCTCTATTTATAATATGTGATGCACGCAATATTCCTCTCTCTATAATGTACAACTTCGTATTACTTGCACCCATATCAATAATCATCATTGCACTAATACCCTGATCTACAACAGCTCTTATTGAGCTAAAGAGTTCAATCTCATAGAATGTCGGCTGAATACCACTACCAGTCATTATTGATTGATAGTTATTTACATATTCATTATGAATTGCAACAACCAATACATCTTTTGTAATTTGCTTTGATGGTTGATTGTTATCGGTTTTTTGATTTTGTGTATCATCCTCTGGTGGATAATTATCTTCTTTTGGAATAATAGAATAATCAATCATTACTTCATTCATTGGCACAGGAATATATTTCCTTGCTTCAATAGAAATAACATCGGGTAATTGCTTATCTGGTACAGCAGGAACAGTAATAAAAGATATTAAACTTGAGGATAATGGTAAAGCTACACCAGCAGATAATGTTGTTGTTTTTGACTCTCTCAATATATCTCTTAGTGCATCAACTATTTTTTCTACGGGTAGATTTGTGGCTCTACCGACCTCAATGCCAGAATATGGACCCAATGCAAGCTCACCATATGTTTCAAGTACTGCCTTGCCCCTTTTCTTTTTGATTTGCACCACCTTAATAGCCGAAGAACCAATATCAACACCAAGCACACTTTGACCCTTGCTTGAAAAAATCGAGAATATACTGCTCATAAAACTCATTGCAGTATTATATCACTAATAAAGAATTAGTGTAGAATGATATGATGTTAAAAATAATTGACTACATTCTGGACTTCATTTTCCCTCCCAATAGAAATGAAGTTGAAATAAGAAATATCAGTAAAGAAGTGATTTATAATAAATATTCATTTAAAAATGAGTGGAATAGCTCTATTTATCCATATCAAGTACCTATAATTAAAGAATTAGTATGGCAAATCAAATACAAAAATAATAAAAAAGCCATAGAAATAGCCGGGTATTCTCTATATTGTGAACTTATTAAGCATAATCAGCCACTACTACTAATACCAGTACCTATTTCTAAAGAAAGAAGAAGAGAGCGTGGATATAATCAATGTGAATTAATGATTGATGAAATAATCAAACTTGATAAAGATCAAATATTTAAAAAAGACTTTAATTTTATTATTAGAAATAGAAATATAGAAAAGCAAACACACAAAAATCGTAAAGAAAGAATAGTAAATTCTCAAAAAATATTTAGTTTAGTCAAAAGTATTGATAACAATCAGAGAATAGTAATAATTGATGATGTAACAACTACTGGAAGTACACTAAATGAAGCAAATAGATGTCTCAATGAAGCTGGATATAATAATATTATGACTTTAACACTAGCACATTAATACTATTCAGATACTTTACCGTCAAAATGTTCTGAATCCGCCTCTGCTTGTTCTTTGGTCTTATGTACTACTCCGTCCTTGTGATGAGGTGGCATATATAGAGTATATAATTTCATTGATCCATTAGAAGAATTGATAATATTATGCTTTACACCAACTGGTACTATTATTACACTTCCATCTGATATTTCATGTTCTATTCCATTTAGAACCGCCTTTCCATTTCCCTTCTCTACTCTTAGAAATTGATCAACATCATGCACTTCTTCACCTATATCCTCACTTGGTAATAAAGACATTACTACTAATTGGCTATTCTTATCTGTATAGAGCACTTTGCGGAAATTGTCATTATCAAGCGAGACTTTCTCAATATTTGTTACATATCCTTTCATAATTTTATAATTAGTTTTTAATATTCTAATTATACCATTAAATGTTTACCGAATGAGCGCATTTCGTTGATGATTGGATTCAGTTTAGAACCGATTTTTGTAAGATGATAATAGTTATCATTCTTCTCAATTATCAACTGTTCCTCTAGATGTTTTAATTTTAAAGTTAAAGTTCTAGTACTAA
>CAZVVX010000002.1:0-33250 GCA_964631035.1 uncultured Candidatus Saccharibacteria bacterium
AATTCATAGCCTTTTTTCTTTAATTCTTCTAACATATATTCTGCTTGTATCCAGTCTAGAGGATAATCAATATCTATTGATCTTTCTTTAGGTACAATATGTCCGACAATATTATCACCATACAATCGATTGTCTTTCATAATCAAGTCTCTTCTCATAGAATATACTGCTCCACTTCTTCTATATGCTACTGGTAAGTCTTGTCTTCTTGTTCCCTCAATTTCTGGAATAGAATAAGGTAGAACTTTATCCCCTTCTAATTTCTTAATTTTAACTGGATTAGCGCTACTTGGAACTTCTACTAATGAGACTGCACTATCTGCACCAGAATCTATTAATTTCTGAAGTGTCATATCAATATCATCTACAGTTCTAAATGGTGATGTTGGTTGTAATATGATCACATAATCCACCGTCAAATTATTCTCCTTCTCATAGAAATCTATAGCATGTTGCATAACAGGCACATGTGGCGTTCCATCTTGTGCGAGTTCAGCTGGTCTCATAAATGGTACAGATGCGCCATACTTTATACATACATCTGCTATGTCTTTATCATCAGTAGATACAATAAGATGATTTATTAATTTACTCTTCTTGGCAACATCAATTGTATAAGCTATTAATGGCTTGCCACCTAATGGCTTTATATTCTTAAATGGAATTCCCTTTGAACCTCCTCTAGCTGTTATAACTCCAAGTATATTTTTCATATTTTTATTTTAAATGAATATGCTTTTTTGATATTGGTTCATACTTCTTTAAATCCTTCTTAGTCTTCTTATTAAGGATACTATGGAAATGATTTGAAGGTAAGCCATCGATATGCATTCTTGGTCGCATAGCATACACCATATCTTCTGTTATAACTGTTCCCTTTGGAATATCGCATGCTGCAACTAGACTTTTATTGAAATATGGTCTGAATTTGTTTTTTGCTCCTTCTAACTCTTTATTCTTTTTGCCATAATAAATGTCTGTATCAACTTTGTGATGTTCATTGTTTTTTATAGCATTTATCAAATCTTTCATTTCGTCTGGAGTAATTGAAGCTTTGTGATCAGATCCCCATAGATCTCTAGAGAAAGAGAAATGCTTCTCTATTACCTTTGCTCCCATTTTGACCGCAGCGAGAGGAATAGTCATATCTCCAACTGAATGATCAGAGAAACCGATAGTTACATCTGGATATTTCTCCTTAAAATGTTCAATAGTAGAAAGATTAAAATATTCTGGTGGACAAGGATATTCACTAATACAATAAAGTACAGTAAGTGGTGATTCTCTACTTGTTATATAATCTACAACTTCATCTAATTCCTTTAGACTTACCATACCTGTTGAGATAATTATTGGCTTTCTTGTTTTTGTAATAAAATCCAAAAGTACATGATCTTGAACATCTCCAGATCCAACTTTCCAAATAGGTACATCAATATTCTCAAGCTTGATCGCTGCCTTTCGAGACATTGGGGTTGAGAAAAATATAATCCCTCTTTTATCAGAATAATCCTTAAGCTCTTTAAAAAATTCTATAGGAGCTTCTTCTGTATTCCTCTTTACCCAAGCATATCTATCACTCCCCTTGAAATGTGGTGACACAACATGAATATTCATCTGCTCATCCTCAACTTCATGTGTTTGAAATTTAACCGCATGTGCACCAGCTTCTACTGCTGCATCTATTAGTTCTTTGGCATTTTTTAAATATGTATCTATAGGTTGAGATTCTTGAGATTGAATGAAGTTCTTGCCTATTTCGGCAATAACAAAGACTCCTTCTTGATCAATTATTTCTTTCATTGATCTAACCTTATTTTTTGCCTTGATAGTCTTAGCTATCTTGGGCTTTTTGATTTTAGATACTTTCTTTGGCATGTGTTGTATATCCTATTCTAATTCGGGGGAATATTCAATATGGTGATATAATAATTACAAATAAATATAAAAAGATGAAATGGACTAGATGGGCTATTCTTGAAGGGTTAATGAAATCAATTTCAAGGCTATTTCAAAAAATAGTTGGAAATGTGATAAATTCATGGGGAGGAACATTCTATGCTGCTGGCATAGTCGGTCTTGTGCAAGTAATAGTATCTACCATACTAATTAGTAAAAATAAAATTAAATTTATAAGTAAAAGATCTGAAATTGTTGGAGCAGCAGTATTCGGAATTATTGCAGTAATTTCAACAATACTTGGATTCGCAATATATCTAAATGGTGGTGATGTGGGTACAACGACTTTTATCATGACACTATCGATAATACCAGGAATGATTATTGATATTATTTTTTTTAAACATAAATCCACAATCGCACAATGGATAGGAATAATTATTGCTTGCTTTGCTGGATGGTCAATACTTGGTTTTCCACTATCTATTTCGACTATTAAAGTATGGGTTTGGTTAGCTATAGTTACAATGATCCTAGTTGCAATCAATCAAGGAGTGACACAATCAATAAGAGAAATTAATCCATTACAAAAAAACTTTTGGGGAGGACTAATGGCGATTATAATTTCAATATTTGCTCTATACTACTTCAAGGATAATTATTCCTATATTGAATTGTCATCAAACAATATTAAGCTATGGTATACATCGACTGCCATTGGTTTTATAGTCATAGCAATGTGGAGTTTTAATCTACTCAGTTATAAAAGTGGTGCAAGTATTGCCATAAAAAAATTAGTAATGAATGCAAGTCAATTAATTATATCGATGGGATTTGGTTTTATATTTTTTAATGAACCAATAACTTTATGGAAACTACTAGCAATACCATTATTTATGGTATCCTTCATTTTAATCGATAGAAAATAATTATTTGACACATTTTAAAAACAATTATATATTAATGCATAGATCAAATATCAAATTGAAATATGCAAACAAGCTCTTGGTTAAAGTGGGCAATACTTGAAGGATTGACAAAGACAGGATCAAGAACATTACAGAAAGTTATCGGTGTTGTGTCCCAATCATGGGGCGGAATTTTCCTTGCTTCCGGGATTGTTGGTCTTGTTCAAGTAATTGTTGCTAGTTTTGAAATGAAACGCAGAAATATTAGATTCTTTGGCGACACAGTTGGTGCTATTGGATCTGCTATTTTTGGAATTCTTGCACTTGTAATTACAGTGCTAGGATTTGCAATCTTTCTCAAGGGAGGAGATGTTGGAACAACATCATTCATATTTACCATATCAATTGTACCTGGGATGTTGTTGGACATGATTTTCTTTAGGTACAAATCCACAATTCGTGAGTGGGTAGGTATGAGTATTGCAATCTTTGCCGGATGGGCAATTCTAGGATTTCCTAGATCATTCACGCATATGCCTCTATGGGTATGGCTTGCGATATCACTTATGCTTTTAGCAGCTGTTAATCAAGCTGTAACAAGAGCTATTAAGGAAGTTGACCCAATGTTCAAGAATTTCTGGGGAGGATTAATGGCAGTAATAATAACCCCAGTAATTCTGGTATGGATTGGACAAAGTCATCTGATGATTGAATCAGGTAATTCAAAACTCTGGATTACTTCTATGATGATTGGAATCATTGTCATAGCCATGTGGTCGTTTAACCTTCTAAGCTACCAACACAAAGCAAGCATTGCACTCAAAAAACTAGTAATGGGTGCATCTCACTTAATTAGTTCAGTTGCAGTTGGTTGCTTGTTCTTTGGAGAGAGTCTGACCTTCTGGAAGGCTATGTCATTGCCGACATACTGCCTCGCCTTCATCCTTATGGACAAGAAAGCATGGGAGTACGCAAGGAGTGCATATACCAGAAATGCGATAGTATCGCATTATGGTGAACCTTGAATACGAACTCTAAATCGTAGAACCATCCCCCACGCGAAGAACCCGCTTCGTGTGGGTTTTTCTTTTATTTATCAGATACTTGAAATCCTATTTTCTTAGACTTTTCTGGCTTTTCTATTAAATGTTTTACTACTCTATGAACACTTGATAAAATATCGCCTTGCTCTTTTTGGGTTATTTCGATTTCTCTAATTTTTATTGCTAGATCTTTGTAGTTATCTAAAGACTCTCTCATTTTTATAAATGCACGAATAATGAAGATATTCATACTAATAGCAATATTACTTTTTAATACTGATGATAACATTGCTATTCCATGCTCAGTAAATGCATACGGATTTGCTCTGCGTAAGCCACCCCAGCTTGAAATCACAAATTGTGATTTCAAGTTTACAAATTCATCATTTCCCCCCTACTCCACAAAACTCTTTTGACTATATAATGGCACTGTAGCTATTGTCTTGGCAATATTCTTACTTGTATCCTTTGCAAAATAAATATCTGAAACAGGATATCTACCCTTTTTGATCTGCTTATTTATAGCATCTCTTATAGCATCAACATCATGAATAACTGATAGAACATTTGACGCTCTTAGTCTATTATTCTGTCTTGTACCAATATTAACAACAGGCAAACCCATAAATGAAGTCTCCTTTATACCCGCAGAAGAATTACCAATCAAACATAAACTGTTATTTAATAGCCAAATAAAATCTCTAGGACCAAGATATCTCATGAATCTTATTTTATGTCCCTTTTGCTCATCTTTAAAAATTCTTAACTCTTGAGATACATCTTCTGCTCCAGCATCTGCATTTGGCCAGAACCATAATGTAGGTAGTCCTGTATCATGAACTGCTTTCAAAATCTTTCTTGTATTCTCATGAACATGCTTTATATCTGTAATATCTGGATGATACATCACAACTAAATATCCTTTTGATAGATCAAAAGATGCACCACTTCCGGTCTTAGAAAGATCGAATTTATGTTTCTTTTTTAATAACTTTTGAACAACTTCAACGTCAGGACTACCAAAGTTATAGACATATGAAGGATGCTCTCCTAATTTCAAAATTCTTTTTTTTGCTGGTTCATTTGTGGCAAAATGGATATGAGATAATTTTGTAATTGCATGTCTGACACTTTCATCAATTGAACCGGATAGATCACCACCTTCAATATGAGCCACAGGAATAGACATATACGCAGCTGCGATAGTCGCAGAAAGAACCTCAAATCTATCACCACGAACAACAACCACATCCGGCTTAATGTGATTAAATAAAGTAGTGAATTCTATAATTCCCAATCCAGTGGTCTTAGCTTTTACAATAGTATCATTACCTTCAAGATTGAAATGTAATTCATAAAGACTATTGTGACCATCATTCTTCAAAAGCTTTTTTATATCTGCGTATTTTGACGAGTATCTAGAAAGTAAAGCAGCACCACCAACAATAATGTGTAGGTCCACATCTTTTCTCTTTTTTAATTCTTCTAGAACCAATAAATTTCGGCTATAGTGAATAAAACTTGTTATAACAAAGCAGACCTTTCTTTTCATGTCTAACTAATATGCAGTATTTTCCTCAATAAAGCAAGGCGACGTGAATATTTAAAAATATAGACAAATCTAACAAATAATGGTGTTAGAGAAAGTCTGGTTTTAATATAAATATTCTTTGGAATCTCTAATTTTTGTGGAATTTTAGACTTTTTTGCGACAATTCTTATATGATGAGTATTCAAACCGTTAACTTTCTGCTCTTTTATTTCTTTTTGACTTTTGCCCTCATCAACATCAATATAGACAACTTCAAATCCTGCACTTTTACACATTAGAGAGAGAGTTTCTGGAGTAAACATATATACATGATCTATTTGAACACCTGAGCTTAATTTCCCCATTCTTCTAACTTGATGACGCCAATTCTTAACAGCTAGAAATACATGACCACCATCTATCAGAGAATTATATGACCATATAAGAAATTTCTCTGGATCTAGAAGATGATTTAAGCTTTGTACACATAGAATATTGGAGACTTTTCCATTTAAATCCATATCAATATCTTCAAAAAGACCTCGTATTGTTTTAACACCTTTTGACTGAGCATAACCACTTTCGTCTAATGATGGCTCAATTCCCAATAATTCCAAATCTTTTCTAACTTCTTTCATTCCATACAATATTCCACCAGTGCTTGATCCCACATCAACAGTCAATCCGCCTTTTATATATTGACCCATGTATTTGACTATTGCCTTACCAAACTTTCTAGCATTCTCAAAGTTTTTGTCTAAATCATTAATATATTCTTTATTCTTTATCTCAGCTCTGTCTATTCTATAGAAAGATTTATAATAATCATCATAATCTTTGCTTGTCATTCTTGGGTTTATATAAATGAGACTGCATTTTTTACACATTACAGTATTAACAGGCAAATTATTTACACTTCTTTTGCAAATGATTTTTGTATCATTTGAATTGCAAAGATTACATAGTATATTTTCTAATTTTTTATCTTGATAATTAAATGAATCCATATTTTATAACGATATATTTTTAGTTATATAATTTCCATAAATATCATTTGCACCTACACCAATTCTAGAACTACCCTTTGGTATTGTAACTTGATAAGTTAGATTATTAATCCTTGTAGTATCAATTCTCTCAACATTTCCAACTTTATCTTCAGCTATGACGAATGGTTGCTCGCAGAACATTTCATGATTAGCAATTATCTTAAATTCATTATTATCCAGCTTCTCAACTATTAATTCTAATTTATCAAGTGCCAATTTTGTATGTGGTCTCAATGCTTCTAGAGCATTTGAATATACCCAAGGTATGCCAACTTTTGCACTTATTTCATTTAGAATTCTATGAGTATCAGAGAATTCATCAAGAATACTTCTATAATAATCATGTGTATGGAAAGAGAAGATTGCTGATCTGCCCTGTTTGATCTCATTAAAAGCAGATTCAACTTCTTTGATATCAAGACTACCCGATCCCCCCTTCGCTGCAACAGGTAATGATCTAGCAACAAATCTCTTCATAGATCCTGCATGCTGATAATTTTCAAATGAAGGATTATATGGAACCCAGCTAGTAGTAGCTTCACTCCAATCACAAAAATCTCTTTTTACAGGGGAAATACTAGAATAATCAAATGGAATCCACTTCTCTAACCAATGCGAATTATCATTTGTCTCAACATATTTACCAGCACGATACAATGTTGGGAAAAAATCATGATTCAAAATTAATTTACCTAATATATATTCATACCATTTAGAATCATTCCAATTCTTATTCCACCCCCATGCACCATCAAGTGGTGGATGATGATAATGCCAATACAGGCCATCTTTGGTTACTTTAATTGTATCGTCCGACAAAATAGATTTTCTATAGAAATCCCAAACAGCATGAAGTCTTATATCATGTCCTCTCTTTTTAAATTCAGCATCATTCTTAGAGTATCCAGTCCAATCAAGAAGAAACCAATTTATTATTAAAGGATTATCAAATGAATCCCTTAGAGAATTTCTCAAATCCCCTGTCAGAGTATTTACTAATTCACCCAATGATTCCCAACTATCAACCATATCTGCCCGACCAGTTGTTGGGCCCTCAGTATCAATAATTGGAACTACAGGTAAAATCTTTTTCATTTTATTCAATAATATCAACTTTAATTGGACTAGCTTCATTCGCTTCTACATATTTCTCTATCATTCCTGCCTCCATTAATTCTTTAAGATGTGGAATATGAGAAACGTTAAAATCTTTACGCTGATATAATTTACCTTTACTTGTTTGGGGGTAGAATTTTGCTGTACCATTTATCAATTCTTTTATAGATTGCTCCATCAATCTTTCACCAACAATTATGGTTTTATTACCTACAGTATGTTGATTATCCCCCTTTTCTATTTGTGGTCTGCCCTGATGAATTATAGGACCAGTATCAATACCTATATCAATTTTGTGTATTGTTACACCTACATATTGTGGTTCATTGTTATATAGTGGCCAGAAGTTTGTTCCAGAGCCACGATAATAAGGTGATAATCCTAAATGCATATTCAATATGCCATCTTTGCAAATTTTTATTGTCTCATCTTTCAGAAGACTAGTACCAAATACAGCAATAATATCTGGCTTAAAAGAAGATATCTTATCTCTCCATTCTTGAGAATTTATTTCTCCCTTAGGAACTTCAAAAAGATTTTTGTTATTGAATTCAGTATTAGAACCGAAGAATTTCTTCTCTTCATCTTTAGCCATACCGAAGTGCCAATCCCACATACTCTTTTCATCAGATGTCATATTCTTATCTGAAGATGACTCAGTAGCTGGGTTGAATACCTTACCTTCAGAGAAAACAGCCTTAATATCAAAAACTTTTGAAAGAGAATTCACAAAAAATTTATGCCTGAACTGATTTCCTGTAAGAATTATTATATTCATATTATTTAATTAAATTTAAAATAAAATTAGCTATTCTTTCACCTGATTTACCGTCAGTAAAGGTACATTGTTCTTTTATCAACTGCTTTCTTTCTTTTGATTTTATTGAAGAATCAAGTAAATATGAATTTATAGATTTAACCAATTCATCTTCACTGCCAACAAGATCAATAGCCCTAGTTTTCAGTGCATTTTTGTAATGCTCTGAATTATAATGTTGGGTAGGAGACTTTAACATTATATTGTTCTCCTTTATCTCATAATTAATATTTATTACTGGCTTATCAAATACTGCTGCATCAACACTAATACTAGATGCATAGCATATCAGAATAGACATATGTTTCAAAGTTGCATATAAATGGACCAAATCGGCATTATTCATGTCCCAATCCACTCCTCTCTTTGATCCAAATCTTATACCTGGTTGATCATATTTAAGATATGGTCTCTTTTTTATTTCAACATCATCCACAAAATCATTTGGTTGAAATCGTACGAGCAAAGCACAATCCTTTATTAATCTACCTTTTGTTTCAGTAAGTTTATAGAGAAAATCAATCATATCCCAATCAGATGTACTAAATGCTCTACCCATTGAGGCATAGACTAATAATTCTTTCTCTGGAGAGATTGAAATTTTATTAAAAAATTCTTGTCTATTAAAAAAATTACTCTCATCAGAATAGAAATAATCATATTGAGGAAGTCCACTAACAAATATATCCTCTTCTTTCATTTCATTATGTTCAATCATTTCTGCTTTTACAATATCATTGAAGACAATAGCTTTGTCAGGCAATAATCTCAGAATACATCTAGAAGTAACCTTATCCCAGGAATTGATATATCCAATGGTTTTGATTTTCCTCTTTTTAGCCTCTCTGAGCAAATTCACTTCAGGTTCATCAAAAAGATGAGCAAGAAATACCAAATCTGGATTATATTTATCAAAATATTGACTATATGTATTATCTTTAACTAATACAAAATCTAGATATCTTGCCAATCTCCTAATAACAGGCCAAGCCATAATAAAATTAAGAACTCTACCAGAATAATATTGAAAATACTTACCTTCATATTCGCATACCATTTTTCTTTTCATATTTGTAGTCTTTGTCCTTAATAGAACAAATTTTAATTTTGAAAAGAATCTATCAAATGCTGATTTTGATTTCCACTCTACTAATTCAAAAGAAATTCTTTTGTCTGGGAATTCCTTGCTATAATAATCAATTTTTTGTTGAGATTTAGTAAATAAAACTATTCTAATATCATTTTTTGATAATAGATTTTCAAGAATTGGAGTTCTGAGTATATTCTTAACTTCAACCCCTTCAAAAATAGTTATGAAAATTGTTTTAATATTCTGCATATTATTTCATTGATTCAATAAGAACCTTAAATAATTTATTTGTTGAATTTCCGTCCAAGACAGAAACTTCTTTTTTGACTAAATCCTTCCTCTTATCATCATCTAATATAGGATTTTCTATGTATTTCTTTACTGATTCAACAAAATCATCAATTGTAACAGTGTATCTTGCTCCTTCACTTTTGATTATAGGAACAAAATTATCATAATCATAATACCTTCTAATACTATCGTAATAATCCCTCTTCTCATAGCCATCAAAACCAAACAGAATTGTGGGTTTATTCATATAGACAGAATCTATAACAACAGTAGATGGGCCAGAAATAACTAAATCTGACCAAAATAGAGTTTGCCCTAGATGAATGTCATCATCCTTTCTAATTTCAGTAGTCTTAATATTATCAGTAGCCATATAGGATCTATCATATATGACTTTGATTCTATTAAATTGATTTGGCTTGTTCTCTAATTCACGAACATAATCTCCAGGAGGCATTCTTACAAGAATCTGAAAGTTTTGTGGAAGATGCTTATCTAATATAGCAACAATATCTCTATCAACAGTATTATCTCTCAAATACCTATCACCAATTGGTATTACTAGAGCAATCTTTTTATTTATATCAGCGCCAATTCTTTCAAAAAAAGTTTTTTTATTTGAATAATCATATTTTTTATAATCATCATAATGAGGAATACCTACAATCACTATATTATCTTTTTTAATATCATGAAATCTTATTGCTTCATCCCTAACTATCTCATTCCATACTATCAATCTATCAGGTATAACTCTTATTAGCCCCTTAGAGGTTAAATTATCCCAAGATCTAACCATGCCTAGTGTATAAATTTTATTACTTTGTGCTTCAATCAAAAGAGAAATATCTATTTCATTTTGAATATCAGTAACAAATACGGAATTTGGATTATATTTTTTAAATAAATTTCCAAAAAGATTATTATTGTATGAATATTTCTCTATTTTTCTAATAATGAAATGCGAAATGAAATTACTCAATAAAAATTTAGCAAATGAGCCACTGCCTTTCATTTCAGTTTTTCTCTTTATATTAAGAGTATTTGTATTTAGACTAGCCAATGACAAATACTTCAAGAATCCCTCTCTTTTACTTGATTTAATATTTACACCCTCAACATATACACCTTCTCTACCAAAAGCCTTGGTAAAAAAATCTACTTTCTGAATTGGTACTATCAATACAACTCTTGAATTATTCTTTAATAATAAATCCAAAATACCAGTAGAAATAATATTTCTAGATATTAATGGATGACAGCTAGTTATAAAGATAGTTTTGCTCATTTCTTTAATATTCGCGAGTGAAGTAGATAATATAAGTATATATAATATTTATTAATAGATAGTAAAGTTTTTATATAATTCCTTGGAGTCAATTTTATTTTATCAAATGGCTTTTCATTTAATTTTTTACCAATAATTCTAATATGGACTTTTGGTATACCTTGCTGTGGCTTCTTTTTTGTAAATTCATCAACATCAAATTTAACAATTTCAAATCCAGCTGAACGCACAAAATCTTTCAAAAGATTTGGAGTATACATGTACACATGATCAATTTTTACACTATTACTGTATTTACCTGCCTTTTTTAGTTGTTGTCTAAAGTTCATAACTTCAACTACTATAATTCCGCCATTAACCAAACTATTATGGGCCCAAGTAAAGAAATATCTTGGATCTAAATAATGATTCAATGCCTGAGTACTAACAATAGCAGCACATTTCTCCTGTTTTGTATGATCTTCTATTAGTTCATGATATGTTTTTATACCTTGCTGATTAGCATAATCAGCTTCATTGCCAGATGGTTCTAGTCCTATAACTTCTCTATTCAATACTTCTTTAATACCATACAGAACTCCTCCAGGACCAGATCCTATCTCCATTATTGGACCACTGACTTTGAGATATGGCCTCATTAAATTCGCCAGAAATCTTCCGTGCACCTGGGTTGTTTCAAATAATCTTTTGCAATCAAAACCAGATCCTTGCTCACCATTGTTTATACTTTTTTCCCTGTACTCATTCTCATAATATAATTTATAACCCTCCTTGGTCATTCTAGGGTTTATGTATATTAATGCACAATTTTTACAGATTACAGATCTAAGATCTAAGCTATCAGTACCCTTATTTGATAGAACTTTATAATTATTTTGCCCACAAAAATTGCATGGGATATTCTCTTTTTCTATTGTTGAATAAGGAAATGACATGTAATCAAATTATTTTTTCAATAAAATCTACATTTCTTCTATAACTTTTACCATCTTTAAAATAGATAAAATCATTAAATACTTTGTCTCTTTGACTCTTCAATGAATTAGGATTCTTTAGACATTTATTAACATCCTCAACCAAAAGATCAAAGCTCTTCGGAAGAAATACAGCACCAGCGTCAATAATCGGCTTATAATGTCTAAATGTATAACCCCTATGATATTTGTCAGGATAATTTATATTTACGACAGTCTTATCAAAAATAAATGATTCCAATGTCATTGTGGAAAGATAATTTATTGAGACATCGCAGTATTTCAATGTCCATTTTAGATTTTGTATATCCTCTTCATGAATTTCAATATTTGTACCCATCTCTTCTGATAATAATCTACCTGGATATTCGACATGAAGACCCTTTATATCGCTATCAAGATATGTTTTGAATTTATAGAATTCTTCTTTTGGATGCATACGAACTAGAATATTTGGTGTGCCATTGAATCTTCCCTGATCACGAGCTTTTAGCAATTCTCCAAGTAAAACATCTTCATCAGGATAATTACCTTTAGTTACTGTGGTTATAAGTATTGTCTTCTCTTTTGGATTTAATCCCTTACTTAGTAGAAATTCTTCTCTAGTAACTTCTTTCTCACTCTTAGTGAAATACGCATCGAACCTCATCGTTCCAGAAACAAAAACTTTATCGGGAGAATATCCATATTCTTTAATAGCAGTATTTTTGATTATATTATTCCAAACAATCAAATAGTCAGGTCTTCGGAAATGCATACCACCATTATGTAGATTATCCCAGCTAAAATTTATAGATACTGTCTTTAGACCAGCTCTTCTAGAAAGAATAATGGCTTCAGCATCAAAATGATTGAAGCCAGGAGTAGCTGTGATCACAAGATCTGGCTTGTATAATTTTATCTTTTCATTATATAGATCTGACTTTGGTGCAAAAATTAATTCTAATTTTGTAAATAAATCATTGGTCCAGAATGATTGAGGTGCAATATATGAAATAAATCTAAGTAACTTTCTTCTCCAATCATTCATACCCTTTTCCCTATTTCTAACTATAACTGGTTCAAAATCATATTTCCTTATCAAAGAATAACGGAAATATTTACCAAAAAGATTCCAGAATTTTGGCGATTGAATATTCCAAGGTATATAAGTTATATTCTCGGACTTATAATATGGCTTATTATCTTTACAGAATGCCTGTGGAGGCATGAAAATTATGACGCGGTATTTACTTGAAAGATACTTTATATAATCTGTGCGCAGAAAATCTGATGAATAAACAAAGTTGGAGACAAACAGGAATATTGTTTTCATAGGAAGGCATTATAGCATATATGCTACAATTATGAACATTATATGAGAAAGATACTTTTCCTGATTATAATAATAATTACTTGGGTTTTATACCCTATTCTTAATTTATTATCCAAGAGGAGAATAAATACAAAACAGAAAAGAGTGCTTTTTATTCCTCAATACAGTCGAATTGGCGATATAGTATGCTCAACCCCAGTAGTCTATAACATCAAAAAGAATTATCCCGATAGTTATATTGTTGCTCTAATATCAAAAAAGGCACTTGGAATACTGAAAAATAATACTGGAATTGATAAAATAATTTTACTAGAAGATTACTCAATATTTGGATTAATTAAGGCTCTTCATAGAGAGAATCTAATTTGGTCAATAAATCTTTCTGCAACATCAATTAATACTTGTATAACTTTATGGAGTTTGATACCAAATAGAATCAAAACTATAGTAGAGACTCCACCAATCACAGAAAGATTAACCGATTGGATGTCTAATTATAAATTATTATATAAAGATCATACTTTCTTACCACAACATCATATAAACCTTTTAAAATTCATGGATATAAACAATCCAGAATTAAAAAAAGAAGTATTTGTAACAGAACACACTGAACTCAAAGCTCAGAATTGGAGAGAATCAATACCAAATAATTTAAAAATTATTGGAATAAGTATAAGTGCTGGAAATAAGATAAAAGAATTAGGTGATGATAAATTTGAAATATTGATTAAAAAAATATTAGATGATGCTAATAATGAAGTAGTAATAATAGGTTCAAAAGTAGATAAACAAAGAATTGATGAATTAGTCAAAAAAGTTAATAATCCTAGATGCACAGAAGCCACAAACTTCAATCTTGAAGAATTACCTTCTCTAATGAAAAGATTTGATCTTTATATTGCTGTTGACACGGGTCCAATATACATAGCTCACTCATTAGGAATACCACTAATAGATATAATCGGCCCAGTAGATCCAAGCGAACAGCCACCAAATGATTCCAAAAGCATACAAGTGTTAGCCAGAAATAATATAGAACCCTCATCCTTTGTATTTAAAAGAAGAGGTTCACCAGAACAGATTAGAAAGGCATTAGACAATACCAGTGTTGATGATATATACAATGCTGTACAAAAAATCTTAAAATGAAAAGGTGAACTTTTTGAACCAGCCACCAATAATACCCAAAGCCTTCTTTAGAATAATCTTATCCTCTTCCTTAAAACCAAATATAATATCAAAATCAAAATGGAAACCTTTATTCTCATTCTTTGTATATTGATAATATGCAATAGTCATTAGAATAGGTACCAGCACGAACTCAATAGCCAATCCCCACAAACCGATAAAAGGTATTGTACAGAGTATTACAAGCAATGTGACAATACTTCTAAAAAGATGTAAGGCGAATAAGTATTTCTGTCTTCTCAAAGCAATAATATAATTTCCAATAATTATACCTGAAGCAAAAATAGGTAAATTAACCGCCATTAAATAGAATAATGGCAATGACTCATTGTATTTTGTAAAGAAAGTATGAATTACTGGGGGCACTATTATATATGCTCCTATCATAATAATAAGTCCAGTTAAAAAGAAATATTTAACCCCATAAGAAAACATTTTGGTTGAAAGATCTTTATCCTTTACCCAGGATGGAACTATTGACTGTATAGTGCTACTTGGTAATACATCTTGAAGGGTAGTTACTACAGTCTCAGCAATAGAGAAAATAGCCACAGCTTCAGTACTGATAAATAACTTAATCAGCCATGGCTTAACTCTAAATGTTATTTTGTTTATAAACTGTCTTACCACTTCCCAACTCCCCAAATTTACGAATACTTTCCATAATAATACTTGTTTGGTAGCAGTGACATCATTCCATTTCATATATACACTTATAGCTTTAAATAGAACAATAATTACACTGAGACTTGAGGCAATAACCACAGACCAAATCATCTGTTTCAATCCTAAATTACCTTGAAAGAAATAGTAAATAAGTATCAATGACTGTATAAATTTACTTAATGAAGCTCTTAGAGCAACAATAGAGAATTCAAACTTAACAAGACAAAGAGTTCTAATAATCATAAACAATCCTTCACTCAAGAAAATGAAAGAGATAACTCTCATATCTTTAACAAAATCAACATCATAACTTCTGAATACATAAGTAGCACCGAAGAATACTATTGACCAAGTCAATGTCATTATTACAAATCTAACAATTGAATATTCAATAAATATTCTTTTGGCATCTGAGTCCCTTTTCTCTGCGACTGCCCTAGACATTTCATTTGTAATAACTCCAGATCCTAGTCCAAGAAAATCTGATGAAATACCAGCAAAAGAAAGTAAAAGTTGAAAGACTCCATACTGATAAAGAGTCAGTGATGTGATAGTTAAAAATGTATTTAACAATCCAATTCCCTTTGTAAGGAAATTCCAAAAAGCCGAGACTGCTTCCCCTTTTAGAAAAACTGACAATAACGATGGGGATTTATGAGCTTGTATAGACATATAGTATTATGTACTATTATCTTACTTAAATTACACAATATTTCAAGGCAATGAAAAACATTTTAAAAAGACCATTTCTGCTAATTTTCTTAATAATAGTAATTGTAAATATATCTTATGCATTAATTTACAATATAAAACCTGCAGTAGATGCAGAAGCATATGATGAAATAGCACTAAATATTGTGAATCATGGACAATATAGAGCGAATTTGACTACACCAATAGAGATGGATGGATCGATCACTCGTATAGGTCCAGGATATGAATACTTCCTAGCTGGAAATTATATGATATTCGGCAGGCATCTTTGGATTGTTTGGTCCATACAAGCAATTCTGTTTGCATTTACAATATTGATGTTAGGATCAATTACTCTACTTTTGTTTCCAGAAATAAATAAAAAAATAGTTTATGTAACGATGATTTTATTTGGAATAATAATTGATATTATTCAATTAAATGGAATGCTGATGACAGAATCGTTATTTCTATTTACCCTAGCATTATGTTTATATTATTTCTCAAATATATATGAAAATAATAAGTGGTATTCATGGATTATATTAGGAATATTACTTGGTACACTTACTCTCATTAGGCCAACAGGATTAATTATTTTTATTTTCTTATCAGCAGTAACTTTATTTAAGTATAAGAAAAAGGGATTGTTATATATCACCTTAATAGGATTAATGTTTGTGATAGTGCAATTACCTTGGGTAATAAGAAATTACAATATATTTGGCAAAATTATTTTCCACACAACCGCCGATGGAATGAATCTTCTAAGTGGCAACTACCCAGGCAATCATGGAGAATTCAATGCTAATTTTCCTCTTTTCAAAGAATTAAAAGAGAAATATTCATATCCAATAAACTTTAATTCAGCTGCAAAATCTTGGTATAGAAATTTTGTAATAGAACATCCGATTCAAGCTACAGGCGTACTAGTGGAGAAAGCCATAGTACTATTTTCTCTAGCCAAGACATCTGGATTCTGGTTCCATTATTTTGGTAAATATGATCAATTAGCTACTATATTATTATCAATATTACAAAACTTTATAATACTTACATGTATTTTAGTATTCCTACTTACATCATTAGGTAAAATAAAAAATAGAAATATAAATAAAAAAGAAATATTTATACTTTTAACTTTCTTAATTCTAATAGCTACACCAATTCTTACTGTAATAGCCAATAGACATAGATTACCTCTAACCATAATGTCATTACCGATAATTGTTTGGTCTGCAAATTATTTAATTGCGAATTATAGAACTCAATATAAAAAAATATTATTAGCTATATTAATAATAATTATAAGCACAAGTATAGATGTGTATTTACAATTTGATAAATTCAAATCAAGATTACAAAGAGTAGATAAAATAGAACAAAATGCTTAAAAGAATAATCAAACATCCGTTAACTTATATATTAGTATTCTCTGCAATAATCAGATTAGCAATGATTAAGTATGGATTGCCATTCTGGCTATACAATGACGAACCGCCTTTTGTACTTGCAACACTCAAAATGATGCAATTAAAAACTGTTCTACCTGTACTACACCCAGAAGCCTTTAAGCCATTTTTCTATTATCCTCCATATATTTCTTATTTATTCTTACCATTCTTTATCTTAGTAATTGGAGTTAAATTTCTTTTTTTCCATGGATCATTGAGTGACTTACAAACTGTCATTGCATCTGATCCATCAATATTATTTTTAACTGCGAGAATTATCACAATAATTTTGAGTTTAATAACTATTTATTTGGTTTATAAAATATCACTTAATTTAATTAAAAATAAAACATCTGCATATTTCTCTGCCTTGATATTTGCTACAAGTTTGATGCACATTTCCCTTTCTATCACAGCCAAACATTGGATGCCAATACTTCTATTCTTCACATTGGGTCTTTATGTATTAACAAAGGAAAATTGGTCTTTAAACAAAAGATTTTATATATCTGCTGTGATAGTGGGCATAGGAACAGGAATAAGTACTATAGTCATATTATTCTCTTTCATTATGATCTTTTGGTATATATTCTATGAGAAAAAATCTATTTTAAAAATGTTTATTGATCCAATGATGTACAAGGTGGCCTTGATCATAATCGCCCTTTTCTTTATTCCTGTAGCGCTTTATCCAGCCAGCTTGGGCTTCGCTCCTGATATGACACTTCATGATAGTAAATCCATAATTGGATACATAATTAGTCCATTTATCTTCCCTACAGTATTTGTAAAAACTGAACCTATATTATCAGTACTATTTTTAATTGGATTAATATTTGGCATAAAAAGAAATAGAAATTTCTATTTAACAACTATACTATTTATTATTGCTTACAGTTTGGTATTTTATACTTTCTTTAGATTTGAATATAGATTCTTATTACCATTATTATTACTATTAGCTATAGGTGCAAGCTATGGGATAAAAGAAATAGTAGAAAGATTATCAGCGAAAAATGCAAAAATAATTGTTGGTATTATCGTAATAATACTTATAACACTATCAGCTAGAATGAGTATATTAGGTTCTAGAAATGACAGTAGAGTAATTGCAAAAAATTGGCTAGAAATGAATACTCGGCTAGATGACAAGGTTATAGTATATGCCAATCTAATGAGATTACCGACAACTAGATCAAGTATTATTGAACAAGAATTTATAGATCCAACTTCATTACGAACAAATGATAAGAATGAAAAGGATATCAAATCAGAGTTAAGAAATTATAGAGTTTTCAATGCCTTGAATTTATACAATGTAAAAAATGAGAATTTCTATAACAATATAGTTGGCTATGCAAAAAAGAATAATTATTCTTACTTAGTAGTATCTAAATTAGACTTTTTAAATAATACAGAGCAATTCTCTAAAGTCAGAGAGCTAACCAAAGATGCAAGGTTAATTGCAAAATTTGGGAATAATGAGAGTGGCTATTCTCTAGCAAAGACAGAAATAGGTCCAAATTTAAAACCTTTATTTTCTATAACTGAATTTGGCCCAGAGATTGAGATTTATAAATTACTGCTTAATTAGAACACATTGACCAACTGTTGTAATAATAACTTTCTCTGGCTTATTTGATAAAAACTCATCAATTGCTATTTTAACTCCAGGAGTATTCTTACCCATATAATCATCAAACATCATAAATCCACCTTGAAGCATTCTTGGATAGAAGAAGATTAAAGAATCTAAGACTGACTGGTAAATATCTACATCAATATAAACAAATGAGAATTTATCATTCTTTGCCGGTTCAGACGTATCAGGGAAAATTCCAGGGCAAAATATTGTATCCTTATCACCAGAAAAAATTGATTTTACAGACTCAAGTGATGTATTGATAAAATCTCCTTTCTTGTGAAGATCGATTTCTTTATTTACCTCGGGCATACCTTGAAAAGTATCAAAGATATAGAATGCATGACCATTGCCCTCTTTAGCATAGTCAACCAATCTAGCAGAACCACCTCTAAATACTCCAACTTGTGCCATTGAACCATTAAATGAACTTGCCAATCTTGCGAATTGCCAAATCATAAACAATCTATCACGATCCAGCATAGTGTATGGCTTAACCTTAATATAATTATTTTCAAATTCAGTATCATTAGCCCAAGCCACAAAATCCAATCTGACATTATTTCTATTTAATGTATATCCAAATTTATTAAAAATTTTCTTTATTAAATCTTTCATATTATTTATTTAATAGCATACAAATAATAACCATAAGTTGTTGTTCTCTTCTCCATTCTGAATATTTTATCCAAGGCAGTAGCAAGTGGATGCAGAATAAATTTTAACTTGTGTTGCATTGGGAAAAAGAAAGATAGAGCTTTGAAATACCCTCCAGCTTTGATCAGTTCAACTTTTGAGAATCCTTCAAACATAAACATCAGTGAATCATCAAAGAATCTCCAATAGTCGGGATAATAGCCCTTGCGTGCATGATAAGGATAAATAGATGGTACATATAGAAATAGCTTACCATTGGGTTTTAATACCCTTTTTAGCTCCAAAACTGCCCTAATAGGGTCTTTTACATGTTCAAGAACAGAACTACAGATTATGGCATCTACGGCATTGTCCTGAAGAGGAATAGCATGTATATCACCTATTACATCTGCTCCTGTCTTGGCATCATAGTCCATAGTCTTATAATCACAATTCTTGAATAAATCCTTGTAAGGTAATAGCCATTTTTGGAAACGATCTCCACCGCCAATATCAAGAACTATCTTCTCTTTGCTAATCAAAACCATCTTTTCATCAATAAATTTTTGATAGGATGTCATTTTTCGTTTTTTTGTTATAATGTCACAATTATACGATGAAAACGCTATCCGTCATAATTCCATGTTATAACGAAAAAAACACTATTGAAACACTGCTTAATAAGGTGTCTGGACTTGATATACCTAATTGGAAAATTGAGATAATTATAATTGACGATGGATCAAAAGATGGAACAAGAGATATCCTCAATAAATATAGAAATAAATACAAAATTATATTCCATGAAAAAAATGGCGGCAAAGGTAGTGCAGTTAAAACTGGAATAACTCACTCTTCTGGTGATTATCTGATTATTCAAGATGCAGACCTAGAATATGAACCCGCAGAAATAAAATCTCTCGTTGAAGAATTAGAAAAGAATCCTGACAATGTGATATATGGATCTAGGAACTTACACCATGTTAAGAGGAAAGGAATGTATATACCAAGAATTGGTGTTTGGTTTATTACAAAACAGTTTAATTTTCTTTTTAATTCTAAACTTACAGACCTTTGGACTTGTTATAAATTATTTCCCAAAGAGGTCTCAGATCAATTTGTTTCAGGAGGTTTTGATTCTGAATTAATTTTCTCTGCAAGAATATCTAAAAAAGGTTACAAAATATCTGAAGTTCCAATATCTCATAAACCAAGATCAGTTAAAGAAGGTAAGAAAATAAAATATAGAGATGGCATCAAAGGCATAATAGTTCTTTTAAAAGAGTTTTTTAGATAATCCTATTAGATAATTTAAAAATAAATATCTTATAAACAAAGAAACTTTCAAATGCGACTATAATACTAGCAAATACCTGACCAATTAGATAATGGAAATGAGCAAACTCAACAAAAGCATAGACAATATAAGTATTAATGAATAAATTAATTATCGCTACAATAGTAAAGACTAGTGCCTGATTGTGCACCCCCTCTTTTGTTGTATCCTGAAATGTCCAGAATTTCTGCATTATAAAACTAACCGTTGTTGCTAGAATAAAAGATATTATTACAGATGTAACATAATATATATTTAATAAATCTGTAAGAACATACAGTATCAATAAATTTGTTCCAGCACCAACTGCTCCTGAGAATAGAAATCTTATTATTTTGTATCTTTCTGTCCAGACCTTATTCATTACTTCTTTCATGTAAATGACATTATATCATTTAAAACTCTTTATAATAGATAAATGTGCATCTATAACATTATCCCAACTCTGATTGAGTGGTAGTGAATTTACTGTTTGAATTATCTTTCTATAATTATCTTTATCAAACATAGAGACAATCCTATTCTCTAATTCACTCTCATTAAATGGGTCAAAGAGCATTTCCTCAGGTAAAGTTATAGAGAGACCATTGCCTTTAGTTAATAATACGGGTTTGCCAAGAGATAGAGATTCAAGTATGAAATTCGGATTGAATTCAGATAGTGCAGGACCAATACAGACTGTTGAATTTCTTATATTTTTGAATAATTCTTCTTGAGGTAATGAATCTTTAAATATTACATAACCTTCTGCATTTAATTCTTTAACTAAATCTAATAATTTATTTTTTTCAGGACCCGAACCTATTAGAACTAGATTTCCCTTTTTTATTTTATTTCTAACACTAGCTACTACCTTAATCACAAAAGGTAAATTCTTATAACTTACAAATCTACCAGCAAATAGAATTGTAGGATTATCAGAAATAATATCACTTGCCTTCTCTGTTTGGAGTACTGGATTCTTAATTATAGTAATATTATTTGAATCTGCTTCAAAATAATTTACATAAAAATCTTTGAAGAATTGACCGTACACAACTATTCTATCTGCAGATGATACAAGACGTTTTATTAACCAATACAAAATTGGCTTATCAATTTTATAAAAACTATTTTTATAATAATCAACAATAGTAATAAACCTTTGATTCATTTCAACAGTTCTTTCCCATATTGGATCTCCACCAATTCTTATTATGAAAGGTCTACGGAAAATGAAAGCAGCAATACGAGCGGGTATACCTGCAGCAGTAGGATCAAAAGCGTATACCATCTTACACGAGAAAGCATATTTCAATGCAAGATATTGATATTTAAGCCATTGTAAAATTTTATTATTATTTCTTGAGACTCTTATTACTTTAAATGGGAACTTCTTGTCTGTCTTGTCATCTCCATAGGCAATGACAATTACTTCATAACCATTATTACTCAGAGCCTCAGCAATCTTTCTAACATGAATAGCTGGGCCTCCCACATCTGGATAGAATATTCCTGCTGCAAGTAGTATTTTCATTTGAATTTATTAGTTGATTTTAATATAAATACGCATATACTATAGCAAAGATGAACAAAAACCCAAAAGTAGCAGTTATAGGTATAGGTAGATGGGGTAAAAACATCGTAAACACCCTAGTCAAACTTGGTTTTAATGTCTCACATTGTTTCAGCAATGGTGGTGCCGAGAATCAGGACTGGCTGAAGTCTACCCACCCTCAAATTCAATTCGCAGATAGCTATGAGGCGATTCTTAGTGATAGTGAAATCGGTGCTGTATTTATTGCAACCCCTATCATCACTCACTATTTACTCACCAGGCAAGCTCTTGAAGCTGGCAAACATGTGTTCCTAGAGAAGCCAGGAACACAGTCAGTAGAAAGTATGCAAGAGCTCTGTGATCTTGCAAAATCAAAGGGTCTGATTCTAAGTGTTGGTTATGTATTTATTCATCATCCTGCATTTAGATACCTAGTCGAAAAACTAAAAGATGAAGGAATACTCAGTATTAATTTTGAATGGAATAAATGGGGTAGCTTTGGAGAGAATATTGTTGAGAACTTATTGACCCATGATCTATCTATTCTTATTGCACTCGCGATCAGGATCAACACTGACTCTATTCAAGCAAGCTATAAAGCAGGGATTGATGATGATAAAGATGATATCATTAACATACAATGCACAAGTGTGGATGGTATCAAAATCTCTTCCAATATCAACAGACTGTCTCCTGACAAAAGAAAGGTTATTACAATAGTCACGAGCGACAATATCTACATCTGGAGTAACGATAATCTACAAGTAGCAAGAAGACATCAAACGAACCCACCAATTTCAATAGAAATAACAAAAACATCTGCTCTTGATAATGAATTAAACAACTTCATGCAAGCGATTAGTGGTGAATCACAGATTATAGTTCATGGAGAGTTTGCAGTACCAATACTTGAGACAATCAAAGATCTATAACTTCTCAATCAAAGCTATTACCTGCCTTGAAGCATCAACACAATTCCCTATTTTGCCAGAGAAAACATGGATGACTCGATCATTCACTCTAGACACAACAGTTGGTCTCTCATCTGTTTTGTCTGTATTTGGTAGAACAGTGCGAACTGTGTACATAGAGCCGATATGTTCGGCTCTTTTCATTTCAGGCATTATCTCTATAGCTGATTCAATAAACTTTTTAAAATTAGTTACTTGTGGATTTTTGATTATTCCCTTATTTAAGACAGATCTTATGGATTCGGGAATATTTGGCTTAATACCTGTATTAGTTGCGTGAATAGCATGAACCACATTACCCATTAGATGCATATCTGTTCGCCCATATGGATCAATACAGAAGAATGGACCATCTAAAATCACAATACTTTTCCTATAAAATTCTTTAGGTAATTTTATTAATGGCTTCTCACAAACTTCAAATTGATATTCTTTAGGTTTATGAGAATTATCGAGATAAATGGAATTCAGATTTGCGTATGTGCAATTTACTACAAGATCATGATCACTAGTATCTAAAGAAAATATCTTATTAAAATAAGTTTTTACTTTATTTTTAATTAATTTACCCCAAACAATACTCTTTAATAAAGGGTAGTCAATCAATGATTCTTTAACCTTAACAGCAAGTTCATGTGCTTTACTATCAGCATGTGGCAATTCTACGATTGAGTATTCTAAATTACATTTTTTACAAAAATCTATAAATTGTTCTTTACTGGTCTTACTCTTTGCTGATGCAATACAATAATAGTGTTCATTATCATCTATAACAGCTTCGCCATATTCTTCCCGGAAACTCGCTTCACCATCTCTTGAAGATATTGCAGTACTTGCACTTCTTGGATAATGATAGCCCCTATGTAGTCTAAATTGATTTATGCCGGAAGCAGCTTGCATTATATCTGATTCCTTCTCAAATAACTCAACATCATAACCCTTCTTTGCTAATGCAATAGCGATTGTTGATCCGAATATTCCTGCTCCGACTACAGCTATTTTCATAAGACTTTATTTTATACTATCGTACAATTTTTGACCAAGATTATCCAAACTATGACTTTTGATAAAATTACTCAATTCAATTTTTGCTTTACTTATTTGATCATCACTATAATTAAGCAATTTATTCAATTTTAAAATAAATTCTGATTTATTTCTCTCATGGAAAATAAAATCATCACTTATTTGTCCCCTGAGATTATCATTTGAAACTAATATCAAACAACCACAAGCAATTGCCTCAAAAATAGTTTTGTCATACATTCCACTTGAAGACATATTCACGAATATTTGATTTGCAGAATAGATATTTATAGTCTCTACATTTGTAACCCCCTTATAGAAATCAATATGATTCTCTCCCTTAATCTTCAGACCTTTATAATATATCTCGTCCTGAGGTAATGGATTGCCATATATACTAGTAATAATATCTGGATTATTAATTTCAACCAATGCATCCACCAATATGTCTATATTCTTTGATGGTGCTATTCTACCAAGAGACAGAATACTATTTGGAATTCTCTTAATACTTGAATTTGGTTTGAAATTCTCAAGATCTACTCCCACCGGCATTATTTGAGTATTTTTATATTTTGCAGTATAAGAAAATCTAGAAGTACAAAAGACTCTTTTACAGAATAATCCAGCTATATCAGTAAGTTTATTACCAATATTATGATTACGCCACATAAATATATCCTTTTTCATCATTTTCCATACAATCCCAGCTAGAAGAATATATTCTTGATTCATATGCACAAAAACTTTGTCATAATTATCTTTCTCCTGATAGATATATTTATAAAAATTAATAATATATTCTATTTTAGATTTTCCATTTTCTTTACCAAGAGAAAAAACTCTTACATTTTCAGGTAAATTACATTCTCCTTTATATAAACAAATAACTGTAATACTCTCATAATACTTAGAGAATTTCTCAATCCATCTATGGAAAAATCCTAGTACAGGATCAGATCTATCAACTTTTTGGGTAATTATTAATAATCTCATTTTAATAATTTAATAATCTTATCTGCTATATCCCTCTCATCCCAAGTCGCAATAACAGCCCCTACATCTTTTGCTATACCCACATCAGTAGAAATAATTTTACATCCTGTTGCCTCAGCTTCCTTAAATACTACCCCATATCCTTCATACCAAGATGTTACAAGAAGTACATCAGCACCTTTATAATATGGTATTAGATCATTCTGCCAACCTTCAAATACAATAGAATCAGATACACCAAGATTATAGGCAAGTTTTTTCAAATTATTCATTTCTCGACCTGAACCAACAATCACCATACCTAGATCATGTAAATCTTTTTTTGCTATAGCAAAAGCTTTAATAGCTCCATCAATATTTTTTTCTGATTCCAATCTTGAAACTACTAATACTATCTTATTAAATTGCTTATATCTATCTTTTAAAGAAAATCTGACTGTATTGTTTTTAAATAATTCAACATTTATTTCAATGGGTTTGACTATTATTAAATTTTTATCAAAACCATTTATAGTCAAAGAATCTGCAATCTTTCTTGATACTACCCTTATTGTATTTGCAGTCGGTAATGTAAATTTTGAAATAAATAATCTTATTCTATTTAAATATGAATGCTTAGAGAAAAATGGGCTGAATATATCAGTATGTATTTGTAATAATAATTCAGAATTTAAATTTAATCCTAATAGGGATTTGCCTACTAGACCTGTTTCAAATGGATCTTGGCATGTTATCAATACCTTATCTTCTTTATTTACCAATTTGATTATTCTCTTACCTAGGAAATAAGCATCAAATATATAAAAAATTTTTGAGGAAGAGTTTGTAGAATAAACATAGCAATTATCAGATATCTCTTGAGGATCGTATTTTTGTTTTGAAAAAATAATAATATGTAATTCTTTATATTTCTTTGCATATTCAACCATTCTAGCTCTTACAGCACTCCTTTCATTGAATATTCCACGATCTGTTGAGATCATTACTGCAATATAATCAGAATAATCCTTATAGTCTGTATTATAATTTTCCATATAAAGAAAGAATTTCTTTACCTATATCATCCCAAGTATGAACCCACTTAAATCTTCTAACTTTCTCTGCTTGCAATGCTCGATTCTTAGGATCTGATATCCAAATGACTTTATCCTTTATATCATTCACATCCGTAGGATCTACAAAGATAGCACATTCCTTCACCCTATCATATATTCCAGTCTCTTTTGTAAGAATAAATGGAACACCAACTCTTATAGCATCAAATATCATGTTTGGACTTATATCGCCGAGAGATGTCAGAATCACAGCATAAGATCTTCTCATTCTTTCCTGGAAATTCTCATATAGTGCTTTTGATGTATCAAATTCAATATCCTCTAAACCTTTGTTTTTTATTTCTTCCTTTGCATTTTTGAATGCAACCTTCAGATTATCAATATTTTTCCATTTTAATTCGCGTGTAGCAGCAATAAAAACTCGTGCCTCTGGATCTGTAGTATCCTCTCTTTCTCCACAATAATTCTCAATTATAAGACTTTTATTAGAATCCAATTTATAAACTTTTTCAAAAATTTTCCTTTGCCAATCTGTGCTATATATAACTTTTGAAGCAGACCTCAATGCATCTCCGCCTAATTTAAATATAGTTTTTTCTTTTGATGAAAGTTTATTTAGTGAAGTACTATAAAAATCTTTAAATAAGACTAAATCCCCAGTTCTTTCAACATAGGTCTCCCATAAGAAGTCTCCCCCTGTTCTTATTATGTATTTCTTTCTCATCACTTTGCATGCATACATAGTAGGTACTGCTGCACTCCAAGTATCAAGTACAACAATAAAATCTGCATTCCAACCCTTTCTAAAAATTTTTAAAAGAAATAGAAAATGTCTAAGGAAAGCTGGGAAAGCCCTTTCCCATCTATACGCTGCTACCTTTACATCATGGCCTTGCTTCTTCCAAGTCTCATATAAATTCCTAGCATATTGAGCAGTACCTCCAATATCTGGCGGGTATATCCCTGATGAAATTAGGATTTTCATATCATCTTTAAGAATACCTTATTTTTCATATCATTTGCAATGATATTCCAATCATATTTATTCTTAACCATCTCATAAGCATTTCTCACTATATAATCACGAGATTCTTTATCTTTAATCAATTTCTCAACTTTCTGCGCAATGCTCTTTGGATTCTTGACTTCACAGAATAGGCCCGTTTCACCATCTTTCAAAAAATCAATAATACCACCTACAGGAGTAGCAATGACTGGAATTCTTGATGCCATGGCTTCAATGAAAGAATTACCAAACCCTTCTGATAGTGATGGTCTGATAAAAATATCAGATGCATGTAGATATTTAGGCATGTCTTTGTGAGGAATATAACCGAGGAAGGTTACCCTATCACCCAATTTCAAATTTACCACTTTTGCCTTTAATTTCTCTTCTTCATATCCTTGACCCAAGATTAGGAAATTTATATTTTCAGGTAAATAAACCAAAGCATCTATAATATCACCGACAGCATTCTTTTCTACCAGCCTCGAAGTAGTAATTAATTGAATACAATTTTTTTTATTTTTTTCTTTTCCATTAGAAAATAAATTCAAATCAACACCGTTAGGTATAATTTCTATACTTCCCTTATATCCATAATTTTCCGCTTGCAACTTTAAATAATTACTTAATACAGTGACTTTATCAGTTCTAGGCAAGGCAAGAGCCCATGACAAACTAATTAAACCATGATGATGAAATTTCTTAGGTAAAAGTATAATCACTGGCAACAAAATAATCCGCCACATCATTCCACTTACTCCAAAATTCTTTTTTTGTATATGTTCTTCAGAATCTCCTTCTTGGATTGTTAGTAATACTGGTATTTTTTTAAAGCCAAAAAGCTTTCTTATCAAATTAATTATATATGGCACTCCTGTTGAATATGTAATCATTATTGGCCAAAAAAAATCATAATGATTTTTTTTAATCAAAAATAATGTCTTTATCGTACCAAGAACTGGAAATAGTATTTTATCGAATTTATTACCAAAACCCACCCTATATACATTTACATTTCCAATCTTTTCAAAAGCAACCAATCCTTTCCCGAGTTTTGCTGTAACCATATCAAACACGTATTCTTCTGAAGAAATACGATCTGTAATCTCTTTTATTGCCACCTCTGCTCCTCCGATAAATCGAGGATAATAAGATAAAGAAAATATGAGAACTCTCTTTGGCTTTAAATTCTGCATATATGTTTTATTATCCCTAATATAACATGCTTACAAGCTAATGTCTCTATTGATTTCATCTTACAAATTAAGATAGAATTACCATACTAAAACATTCTATACGATACATCTTGTATCAATGATTTTCTAAACGCAACTTTATTAATTAATAACTACAACTTATTATGATTGAAGAAAAAGCTCCGTTATATTTCATTAGATTTGAAGAGAGTATAAATAAGAAATTCGAGAATATTGATAAAAAATTTGATAGTATTGATAAGAAATTTAATAATATTGATAGAAGGTTTGAAATTATTGATGAGAAGTTCGATAATATTGATAAAAAATTCGGAATTATTGGTGGGAAGTTCGATAAAATTGAAATCAGATTTGATAATTTGGAAAGTAAAATTGATGAGATTGTAGCACAACAAGAATTACACTTTGAAACTTTAGGAGAAATGAAGATTCAATTAACTAGTATTGAGAAAAAATTAAATACCGAGGCTGATAATTCAGTAGTTGAAAATATAGAAAAACGTACAGAAAAATTAGAGAGAGTTGTATTTGCTTAATTACTCAACTTTAAGTACATCACGAAGCACATCTTCAGGTATCTCACTTTGATTATTTGATTTTAATTCTCCTTTATTAATATGCTTATGCTTTGGTGCATCTGCAGTCTTTTTATCAATATTATGAGAACCAAGAACAGATGCAAGTGCATTTTTTAGCTCATTAACTCGCTGTGGTGTTGCATCCTTCTGATTATTCTTAACGGGCGTAAGTGAGGACAATGATACTGGCTTATGATGTAGAGCTTTGATTTCTATTGGTTTTTGAACTGGCATTTCAATCGGTTTTGGAATTGGTTTTTCTATTGGCTTCTCAACTTGTTTTTCAATAGGTCTTGGAACTTCAGTTTTCATTTCTGGTTTTGGTTTTACAGGTGGCTTAATAGGTGCATGCCAATCCTCAATTCCTTTTTCCACATCTGATCTTCTGTGTGCAAATTGCGCTCTAGAAGATTCAATAACTTCTTTAACACTTGAATGCTCTGGCTTAGCAATAGGTGGCATAGTTGTAGCTGAGAATGGCTGTGAACTTATACCGTCTATCATCAATTTTAGATATATTTGAAATATACCTAAATTAACGATGTCTTCAGCTGTGAATACTGGAGAGAATTCCTTTTCCAAGACTTCTGCATCATACGCTCCAACACGAAATACAATCATGGTACCAACGTTACCAAATACAGCAGCCCTAACTTCTTCTTCCATTTGCTCAATGTATTGATGTGCAATTGTTAAATTTAATTTATATTTTCTAGCTTCTGATAGAATATCAGCGAAACTTTCATTTGCAAAAGACTGGAACTCGTCTACGAATAAATAGAAATTTGGCAAAGTCTTCAATACTCTATCTGGCACATCTGCTCTAGAAAGAGCAGCTAAATATATTTTAGTGATAAGCATACCACCTAGGAGATTTGCATTTGATTCTCCTATTCTACCCTTAGATAAGTTGATTATAAATATCTTACCCTTATCCATCATTTCACGAATATTAAAAGAAGATTTGGGCTGACCTATCATATTTCTAATCAAAGCATTTGCGGTGAACTGTCCGATCTTATTCTGAATAGCGGGCACTGCTTCGGCAGCCATTCTTTCTGTATAATTTGCAAATTCTTGTGTCCAAAAAGTTTTTACTGATGGATCAGTGACACATGCTACGACTTGATTTCTAAATACTTTATCTGAAAGCATTCTATTGACTCCAAGCAATGTTGCATCTGGATACTCTAGAAGAGCAAGGAGAGTGTTTGTAAGTATATATTCCATTCTAGCTGACCATGCATCTTGCCAAATCTTTTTAAATGTACTCATCAATCCAGATACGACTAGATGTCTTTTGTCTGGATCTACACTTTCAAGAACATTGAATGAAATAGGATAATCAGTATCAAAGGGTGCAAAATATACAACATCTTTGACCCTATGTTCTGGAACATATTCCAATAATAATTCCGCTGTCTTGCCGTGTGGATCAATGAATGCTAATCCTTCACCATTTTTTATATCTTGCACTGCCATATTCTCAAGCAATGTAGACTTTCCCATACCTGTCTTACCAATTACATAGACATGTTTTGTCCTGTCCTTTGCTTTGATACCAAAATTTACTTTTGTATTTCTAGCATCAGTTTGTGCAAAATATGTAATCCTTTCTTCATTCATATATAGGTTCTTTATTATTTAATTTTAGCATTAAAAAATATAAAAAAGAAAGCCCCTATTGCTTCCTCCAGCAATAGGGGCGATTCGAGGTTTAAGAAGTTTTACTTCGTAGCTCTCCTGGCACCTCGTCCATTTTGACCGTTTTTTTCCGAGACTTGGCCAACATGAGCTTTCAACTCATCAATTGAGCTAAATCTTCTTCTCGATCGCTGTACGATCATAGCAGTATTGTCATCAATCTGATGTCTTTCTCCATCCAGAGTAGTGACAAATTGAGATCTTTTACTGACTGTATTGTCTGCTGCTGGCATAATTACCTCTTTTTATTACCAACACTGAACTCAATGCGTTAACATCTGGGTTCCTCTTCCTAGAGTAACACATCTTCCGAACCAAAATACTAGCTTATTTTATAACAAAAAGAAAGCCCCCGTCGCGTCCTCGCGCGACGGGGGTTATCTGGTGTTCGGAGGTTCAGGCTGCCAACATTCCACCCAGCAATTGCTGTGACGATTTCTTCCGGAGGGACTTAGTCCTTCGATATTCTCCATGGAAACCCCTGCTCATGGCAAATTTTGCCAAAGCACTGAAGGTTGGAAAAGTCGTCATCTCCCGCTTGATGGCATCTGCCAGTGAAACCGACACACGGCAACGCTCACCTTCACCAGTACGGACAAAACACCTTGTCATAAACCAAACACTCTTTAACTGAATTAGAACTCGATGCGCGTGGGGACCCTGCAAATCCTCTTAGCAGGTAACGCATCATTCCGGATAAATATACTATCACACTATTAAAATAAAAGCAAGTGCTGTGGATTACTGGCCAACAATAAGGCTAGGATCGGGCTCTAAAGCAGAAACAGTATAGTTATTTGATGCATTCCACAATAACCAACTATTAAGACCAGAATCATATGTGGCCTTTATTTGAGCACGAACCATATCAGCATTATATGGAGTTCTACCTATACTAAAATCCTGCAACCAAGGTCTGAGTTTGTATGGGGTGGTAGAAGCCAATTCTGCCCTTTCAACACCCTTTGTCATAGCATAGTAAACAACTTCATATGGCTTCTCTGCCGGAATATTAAATCCAAGAAAATTCTTTGGATAATGTGATGGATAAACCATAGGAGAGACATAATCAAAATGTCTCAATGCACTTTCTAGTATTTGACCAATACCCAAATCATCACGATTAGAAGTTGTCATACCAAATAAATCAGCTGATATTGAAATTTTCTTTTCGTGAAAATATTTATCTAAATAATTAAAAAAATCATCTAAAACTTGTGATTTTAATTTACTTTCACTGTAGGTATATACAATATCAGTCATATCACCGTCAGATGGAAAACGTATGTAGTCAAAATTTAATTCATCAAAACCGACTGAATACGCTTCATCCCCAATTCTTGCTATATATTCCCAAACCTCTGGAGAACCAGCATCAAGCCAGCTAACACCCTTATAATCTTTCCAAACTTGTCCAGCTTTATTCTTGACTGCATATTCAGGCTTTTTGTGAACTAAATACGAATCTTGAAAAGTAGATATTCTACCTATCACATATATACCCTTATCATGAAGTAATCCTATAAATTCTTTTATATCAGGTACTCTATTTACTGCTGATCCAGTTTCTTTTAATTTATCATCATTGACTAAAAATCCTATTCTACCTGTATAATCCTTAACATCAATCACTACAGCATTTAGTTCAGTATCATCAATAATCTTTACTAGATTTGATCTTAATTTAACATTTCCTGCCACCCAATTTGACATATAAAGAGCTTTAACAGAATCAGGAGTCTTGATATGTTTAACTTTGAAAGGTTCTGGTAGCTTTATTGAAACGAGCTGTGCCACATCATCATTATTGAATGTTGTCTTATATTCATAAGGGTAAATAAATCCAATTACAGCTATTCCAATCATTATTATTAATATTGATAATAGTGGTAAATGCTTCATTATTTATTATCAATTACTATTCTTATTGTTCTCAACAAAAGTTGAGTTAGAACTATTAACTACATTTGATTGTTCCTGAGGCAAATTGTAAGCAATAGCGATTATTATTAATCCCGAGACTGCCAAAATTATTTTATGCCATCCGATAGGAAATCCGAGAAAAAGAAATACCATCACCCATACACCCATTAAGCAAAGCCATTGTCTTTTTGACATAATTTTATTTTAAATTTTTAAACCCTACAATTATAACCTGATATTTATGCAATATCTAGGTGTGGAATAGAATAAATCCGTGATCTTACGGGAACGGATTTAT
>CAZVVX010000002.1:33350-46339 GCA_964631035.1 uncultured Candidatus Saccharibacteria bacterium
GACACAATAACCACAAACTCCCCCTTCTGTTTCTCTGGTGTTTTTGTAAGTATTTCTAATATTTCTTCTGCAGAACCCTGAATTATTTCTTCATATATTTTAGTTAATTCTCTAGCTAATGTTATTTTTTTATTTATTTTCTTTAATGATTCTAAAGTTTTTAGTATTCTATGTGTTGATTCATAGAAAACTATAGTTCTTTCTGTTTCAGCTATTTCTTTAAACAAAGTCTCTCTACCCTTCTTGTGTGGCATAAATCCTAGAAAAATAAATTCATGTGTTGGAACTCCAGCAATAGAAAGTGCTGAGATAATCGCCGACGGTCCTGGAATAGCGACAATAGATAGATCAGGATACTTCAGTCGAATCTCTGAAATAAGAATAGAACCAGGATCAGATATTCCTGGTGTACCTGCATCAGTGACAAGGGCAATATTTTTCCCTTCTTCAATTTTTTCCAATATTAAATCCACCTTAGTCTCACCACTCTGTGCGTGATAACTAATCATTGGAGTATTGATTCCATGTCTTTCAAAAAGTCTTTTGGTTACTCTAGTATCTTCACACAATACAATATCAACCTCTTTTAGAGTTCTAATGGCTCTAAGAGTAATATCCTCCAAATTCCCTATAGGTGTAGCAATTACATAAAAAGTAGACATAAAGATATAATATACTACACTATCTATATGGCAAGTAATAAAGACAATATCTTATATATAGCAAGAGATATAGACCGAGCAATGGGCAAAGAACCTATTGGCAATTATTTTATTATTACCAATTCCACTCCCTATTCACAAGAGATAAAAAATAGATATCCTGATAATGTTTTCCTTGTAAAATCAGAAGAGATACTTGATACGTACGAGCTACTTCTTTTAGATGAAGTTAAAAGTATTATTAAAGATAAAAAAGCTAAAATTTTAGTATTTAAAAATACTATACACATAGAGAATTTATGTAAGGAGAATGATATAGAACTTCTCAATCCCAGTGCTGAACTTTCAGAAAAAATTGAAAACAAAATTACCCAAATAATTTGGTTAGAAGAATTAGCAGATATGCTTCCTGAACATTTTATTTCTTTAGTTAAGGATATTAAATGGAACAAGAAGCCATTTGTATTACAATGGTCACATGGACATACAGGTGATGGAACAATACTAATTCAGTCAGAAGCTGACTTAATTTCTTTAAAAGAGAAATTCTCTCTCAGAGAAGCAAAAGTTACTGAATTTATAAATGGCCCAGTATTCACAGTAAATATAATAGCCACAAGCGATATAATCCTTCTAGGAAATATAAGTTATCAGATAACTGGAATATTGCCTTTTACTGAGAATATATTTAGTACTATCGGAAATGATTGGAGTTTGCCACATACAATATTAACCGAAAATCAAATAAAATCTTTTGAGAGTATTGCAGAAAAAATTGGTAAAAAAATGCAAAAGAATAATTGGCGTGGGCTATTTGGAATTGATGTGATATATAATTCTGAAAAAGATGAATTAAGGTTGATTGAGATAAATGCAAGACAACCCGCATCCACAAGCTATGAGTCTGAATTACAAAAACAAATTGATCCAGATGGAATAACAACTTTTGATGCACATTTACTTTCTCTAATGAATCTACCTATAAACTCAGCCCTCGTGCAGATAAATGACGGAGCACAAATAGTACAGAGAGTAACAAAGAAATCTTATGAGTCTGACCCCGTAAAATTAATAAAAGCAGGATATAAAGTTATAATATATAACAATACAAAATCAAATTCTGATTTGATTAGAATTCAATCAGCAAAGGGCATAATGGAAACGCATATGAAATTAAACAAAAGAGGCAAAGAAATTTTAGATCTAATTTAATATGAATACAAAAACAATTTCAAATAGTGCTTTAGATATAATAGATCAATACAAAAATTTCAAAGTAGGTAATGCCATTTGTTCAGTTCCCTATTACAACAACAGAACAAGTGCTCTCAGAGGTGCATTGAAGGTTGAAATTGGCAAAGGTAGTCCTAAGGACATTTTTGATGAAATTCAACAAATATTACATAAAAACAAGATAGACACAAAAACTTTAAAATCAGAAGAACTAAAAACAATTTTAACTGATAACAATCTAGGGCTAGACTGCTCTGCTTTTGCATATTATGTATTAAATGAAGAAAGTTTAAGTATAAATAAAGGAAGTATAGACAAACATTTATCTTTCCCTTATTGTAGTGGATTATTTGGTAAAATTAAATGCAAAATACGACCAATAGAAAATACAGATGTAAAAACATTTGCTCATAATGATAATAGTAGAATAATCAAAATAAACGAAATCAAACCAGGGGATATAATAACCATGACAGGTGGGCCAGATAATAATGATAGAGATCATATTTTAATAATAAATAGAATTGAATATCAAAATTTTATACCCTCAACAGTACATTATGTACATGCTGTGGCATGGCCTACTGACGGTCAATATGGTCATGGAATTCACAATGGTACAATCAATATCATAAATACAGAAAAAAGTATTATTGAGCAGATTTGGATTGAGAATGACAAGCGAAATGATGAAAATTATACTCATACAAGAGCTAAAAAATCACTTACTGAAATTCGAAGATTGAATTGGTTTTAATAGCATTTTTATGCTAATCTATCAATATGATAAGTATTCTAGAAGGTACAGCCGATCTAGCTTATATATTGGGTTTTGCTCTTTTTTCTTGTGTAATTGCCTTTGCGTGGTCGCCATTTTTGATTAAATCACTTTACAAATACAATATAATAAAAGGTACAAAAAGAGAGCTCATAAATATTGAATCACAAAGAAATAAGAATAGAACACCTACTATGGGTGGTCTATTGGTAATAATTACAGTTGCAGTTATTACTCTACTTTTTAACTGGTCAAGAAGTTACACATGGGTTCCAATAAGTGTAATGATGATAGCTTCTCTATTGGGTGCACTAGATGATTTATTAAATATTTTTGGAAATGAGAGAAGATCTAGAAAACTTTCTCAAATATTTACATTAATAAGAGTACACAATGAAATGAGAATGCGCCTTTGGTATATAATCACATTACCATGGTCTATTTTCAAAAGAGCATCGGTGTGGATTGGCTCAAGAACTAGTAAAGGCATACATGTCCATGAGAAATTACTTCTACAATTCATAGCTGGATCAATAACAGCTTGGTGGATATACGATAAATTAGGTACTGCATGGCATTATATTTATTTGCCTTTTAATTATGATATATATCTTGGTTGGATGATTATTCCATTTATAATATTTATTGTAATGTTCACAGCAAATTCAGTAAATATTTCAGATGGGATGGACGGATTAGCGGGTGGTATGTTGATCTCTTCTTTCAGTGCATTAACTATTCTAAGTTGGATAAATGGTTTTGGTGAAATAGCAGTTCTAAACGCAACAACGGTTGGTGCATTAGTTGCTTATACATATTTCAATATTAAACCAGCCAGATTTATTCTTGGTGATATTGGATCACTAGGATTGGGTGCCCTGTTCGCTGTTAACACTATTGCTATAGGTGAGATCGGCTCTATATTTTTCCTTGGTTTCTTATTCTATGTGGAGGCAATCACTGTTATAATTCAAGTATTTGGCAAATATGCTCTGGGTAGAAAAATATTCAAAATGGCACCAATACATCATCATTTCGAACTAAGTGGTTGGACAGAAGAGAAAACAATAATGCGATTCTGGATGTTGCATTTCATCTTTGTAGTTTTTGGTATTTGGCTTGCTTTACACTAATCTAATATGGAATATTTACACTGGAAAGAAGAGAGAGTAGATAATGAAACTACAGAAGTCATAAATAAAATGTACGATAATGGTTTTGTTTTTACACGTATTGATAGGGGTGTAATGCATCAAACTAGAAGTATTAGAATTGATCTAAATAAATTTGAATTATCTAGTGAGAATAGAAGAATACTCCGTAAGGGTGAGAGTATAATATTAGAGAAATTCTCTATACCCTATAGTTCATATAAATGGGAAATAGGTAAAATGGCCAAGGATTTCTATGACAAAAAAGCTGACGGGGCTTTCTCGGCAAACAGAATTAAAGAGCTAATAACTACTTCAGATAATTTCAATTCCCTATTTTCTTTCTCTGGATTAGGCTATGCAATATGCTATGAGAATAATTCTATACTTCACTATTGTTATCCATTTTATGATTTAGAGAAGAGTCAGAAGGATATGGGATTAATAATGATGACAAAAGTTTTGGAAGAAGCTAGAACTCTTGGTTTGAAATATGTTTATTTAGGCTCATTACAACGACCAAGTGATGTATATAAGTTGCAATTCAAGGGTGTAGAATGGTTTGATGGTAAAGTCTGGAAAGAGGATTTGATTGAGGTCAAAAATATTTTATCTAATTCATAATTTACAAAAATCAACCCTGTCCGATTCATCGGACAGGGTCGTGTAAGGTACATTTCTATAACCTTTTTCTAATTCTCTTGGTGAAGACAAATCCAATACTGTTATCAAAATTGGAAAGGTGTCGATGTTCTAGCGGTTGGGAAGTTCGCCGACCTTGACTATCTTGCCATATACACATCTGACAAATGCCATCTTGGAGTGAAATTGGCACTCTATGCATTACGACTAGCAACTTTATTCCCTCTTCATCCCTTAACCTTGCTAGATTAAGAGACTTTAATGCCTTTGTTCCAATATGAGTAATTGGATTACCCCAACCCCTTCTAACACCAAGCTTAAGAACATTCCCTACTGATCTATCCTGCTCTTCGACTTTGGCACTTGGTAGTACCAAATAATTCGAATAGCGATAACGAATAATTCCATTCTCACCGATACTCCAAACCCTTCTGGTCTTGGTCTTTTTCATATTCTTCAAGTTTCATGTGTACAGCTCAATAAAATATACTTATATATTGCCCATATGTCAATACAACCATCTTCCCCCTTTTCCCTTATAATAAACCCATGTCATCACAGAAACATGTACATATTGTAGGTATTTGTGGCGTTGCTACAGGAGCTATTGCTGTAGCTTTCCATAAGGCAGGTTGGAAAGTTACAGGATCTGATAAAGGATTCTTCCCTCCTGTATCTACAGAATTAGAGAAACATCAAATAAACTTCTATGCAGGCTGGCATCCAGAGAATATAGGTAAGCCTGATATTGTAATAATTGGTACTGCTTCAGGAACACAGAATCCTGAGACTATCTATGCGAAGGAAAATAACATTCCTATTTATTCCTTTGCTGAAGCGATTGGTAAATTTTTCGTCAAAGAATACTCTATAGTTTCTACAGGAACATGGGGCAAGACTTCTTCTTCAGCATTGCTATCATCTATATTTCAATATGCAAAACTTAATCCAACATACATGTTTGGTGGAATTTCTCTTTCTCATGATTCATCAGCAGAATTAACAGATAGTAAATACAGTATATTTGAGGGAGATGAATACAAGAGTTCCCCAACAGACAATACACCTAAATTTGCATACTATAGGCCAACTCATCTACTCCTATCAGCAGTGTCATGGGATCATGCTGATCTTTATCCAACAGAAGAAAGTTATTTCGAAGTATTCAAAGATTTGATTTCTAGGACTAAATTTATAGTAGCAAACAAGAACAATGACAAAGTCAGAGAATTAGTAAACAAAGCTGTATGGTATGGAAGTAAGGATGCAGATTATGTCTATACTGATGTTAAACAAACTAAAGATGGTTTGAATTTCAAAATTAATGGAATTAATATTCATTCACAATTGATTGGCAAATTCCAAGCTGAGAATATTACAGGGTGCTTCGCTATGGCAAGTGAATTAGGAATAGATGAAGAAATAATAGTTAAAGCAATAGCAGAATTTAAGGGAATGAAAAGAAGATTGGAAAAGAGATATGTGGGAGATATAACTGTATATGATGACATCGCTCACTCCCCAGAGAAAGCTACTACAGTACTCAGTAATCTAAAAGAAATATATGCCGGCAAAATCATAGCAATATTTGAACCAAACATAGGTGGTAGAAGTAGAGAGTCAATAATTAAATATGATAATGCATTCAAAGATGCAGATTTAGTCATTATTCCTAGACTATCTAAATTAAAAGTAGGAGAAAATGATAAGCCAATGGAAGGTGACGAATTAGCTGAAGTAATAAAGAAAACTCATAATAATGTTGTATGCATTGAAGATGACAATAACTTAATCAAAACAGTGATTGAAACTGCCAAAAAAGGCGATTGTATCGCCTTCTTGGGTTCGCATGGATTTAGAGCAATGATTGAGGAATTGATTATTTCCCTTCGTCAACAATCTCTGTAGTTAAATTCTCTCCATCTATTCTTTTACAGAGAAGAGTAATTCCACAATAATTGCACTCTATCACCATTCCCTCTGTAATTTTTGGATAACGACTAAGATCAATGCTATTTTTACATTCTGGACAAATTGATTTCATAACTTTAATTGATTGAAAATACATACGGTTAATAAGGTATCTTCTAATACTACATAAAACGCGTTATTATATCAATATGATAACAAAACATCAGGAATATCAAAAGCTAGCAAAAGAAATAGGTGTAGAATCCCTATACTTCAAAAGAGAAGATACACACCCATATGGTTCACACAAAGGAAGATCTATACCTTTAATGATAGATGTATATATCAAGGAAGGATTTAGTCATTTTGCAATATCATCATCAGGTAACGCTGCATTATCTGCGGTAATTTATATAAAAGAAATAAATTCAAAAAATAAAAATCAAATATTATTAGATGTTCTAGTGGGTAGACATATTTCTACAAAAAAATTAGATAAATTAAGAAAGTATGAGGACGAGAATATATCAATAACAATGCATGATAGACCAGTACAAACACTATTTACAAAAACTCAAGATCCAAATATCAAAGGTTTGAGACAATCAAACGATGATAATGCATTGACTGGATATGAAAGTCTAGCACAGGAACTATTGAAAATTCCAAAACTAGAAGCAGTATTTATCGGCACATCATCAGGAACAACAGCACAAGCATTATCAGAATATTTTATAAATAATAAGCACAAAATTGAAACCCATGTCGTACAGACATCCTCATGTCATCCAATAGCAGACAATTTCGTCGATAATGAAATTCAAGATGAACAATCAATAGCAGATGCCATAGTTGATCATACAGCCATCAGGAAGGAACCCCTTACTGAATTGATAATCAAAACAAATGGCAATGCCTGGATAGTATCAAATGAAGAAATAAGAACAGCGCAAGAAATTACAAAAAAATACACTGATATAGATATATCTACAAATAGTGCTTTATCAGTAGCAGGACTAATGCAAGCAGTCTATACAAGTAGAACCTGGAAAGGTTCTGTGGCTTGTATAATATGTGGTGATTAGAGATTTCTAACTGCTTTTACAAATCTCTCTCCTCTCTCTTTTCTAGATACATCTACTCCCACAGCATCAAATCCAGGACTAAAAAGTACAATATCTCCTTTACTAGCTATTTCTTTTGCTTTTATTACTGCCTGCTCAAGATTTAAAACATGCAACGACTCAATATCGTCCATTTGATTTATCTTATCCCTTATTCCAATACTACCACTACCGGATATTAATATTAATGCTTTAGCGTATTGCGATAAATTAATTAATAAATGATCATAATCATGACCAGTATAAGCTCCTCCAAAAATTAAAACTATATTCTTATTATTTGAAAGTGTTTTAAGAGCAGACAATGTTGATAATGGAGAATTAGAACTTGCATCATTATAATAATCAACATTAGAAATTTTCTTTACGAATTCTATATGGCCTCGTAAACCTAAAAAATTTTGAATAATATCCTTTGCTATATCTCTAGGAACCTTGAATAATTCACTAGTCTGTAATGCAAGCGCTGCATTCTCTATCATATGAATACCCTTTTTATCTATTTCCCAATCATTTGGAACAGAACTTGCCCTTGTTCTTAGAATTTTGGCTCTTGGAGTAAAATTTATAGTATTTTTGAATGAATCAACTATTCTATCATGTGCAACGATAAAGTTATTCTGAGTTTGATATTCCAATATTTCATATGATGTTGGAGATGTTATAACAGCAACATGTGGACTGATTCTTATATCATGATAAAGATCTGCCATATTCTCTGGTATTCTAGCTAATACCAAATCATCTTTTTTTATTTTTTTAAGATGATTCAATGCTCCATTTGTAGAATCAGAGTCAATAAGAAATAAACCTTGATTATCATGGGAGAGAAAACTTCTCTTCAACATTCCGTATATCAAATGTGCAACTGTACTTTTGCCAGATACTCCTATAATTCCAACAAGAATAATTGGCGGGGCCAATTTAAAAAATATAGTATCGGGATATTCAATCTGAATACCATTCTCTAAAGCTTTCTTTAAGAAAGTAGATCTTTTTGATATTTCTGGTGATAGAATTATTAAGTCATACATCAATAATTCATCATCTGGTATCTTCCCAAAAGAAAATTTCTGTAAACCACCAACTGACAATGATAGTATATGCTTCTTAAGTCTTTCCTCACTTCTAATATCATACAAGGATAATCTTGCCTTATTTTTTAAAAGAAATTTTATATCAGCAATCATTTCCCCATGCGGACCAAGGCCAATAATCGCAATATTTCTATCTTTAAAATAATCCTTGTAATTCACGCTTGCTATTATAGCAAATCTTGCAAAATCTTTTTAACTTTAATTAATTCTTGTAATAATGCCTGAATCTTAATCGTCTCTTCATCAGTTGAATGATTTGATGATGTAAAAATAGACATTTTACGTAAGAAAAGATTATAAATATCATTAAAATATCTCTCTAATACATCTCTATTATTATCGTCAACAGATTCATCTCTAATCATGAATATTTCTGAAGGTCTATCAATACCTTCAAAATATAAATAATCATCTGACAATATTCCATCAATTACGGGTTGCTTGATAATATAGTTTTCCATTTATTAATATAATTAGAATTTAATAATTAGCTTTAATACTCATATAAGTATTCTTTGTAATAATTACATGGTCTAGAACATTTATTCCCAATATTCTACCAGCTTGAATTATCTGATTTGTTATCTCAATATCTTGCGAGCTTGGTGTGGCAATATTTGATGGATGATTATGTGCTATGACTACTGCGACAGCATTATATGCCAATGCTGGCCGAAATACTTCCCTAGGATGTATTATATTTGAATTTATGGTACCTATTGATATGACTTCATCATGAATGATTCTATTGTGACTATTTAAATAAAGCCCCCTAAGATGCTCTTTTGGCAAATTATGCATATCTTGTAAATATTCATACACGTCTTTTGCATTTCTTATTATATATAAACCAGAATTATTGCTTTTATAGGTTCTTCTTCCTAATTCTCCACAAGCTATTAACTGGCAGGCCTTTGAAATAGTAATATTTAACTCATTTGAAAGTTTATCTGCATCATTCTCTGAAAATATGCTTTTCTCACCATATTCTTTAACTACCCTATTAGACATCTCCAATACATCTTCTTCCTGATTACCAGTATTCCAAATTATTGACAATAACTCTGCCATGGAAAGTGATTCTGGACCTGAATTTATGAGTTTATCCTTTGGTCTAAGATTATTAGGTAAATCTCTTATTTTTAATACATAATCACGATTACTAGTATCAAGAAATAAGTCTGTGTCCATTAAGCTATATAGTTTTGTTTTTTCTTTTTTTATAATCATATAGTAATTATTGCTTAAATAAAATATGCCCACAAGGGCATATTTTATAAAATCTTCATTACTTCTTAAGAATTTGTGGATAACTATATAGTCTCAACGAGAATCATATTTGTTTCTTGAATTTTACCGAATGGCATACCACCAACTATCACCACCTTATCACCCTTTACAGCTAGTTTTTGTGATAAAGCTGTCTTTCTAACAACTGTCATTATTTGCTGAATAGTTGTAAATTTCTCAACAACTACAGGATAACAACCAAATGATAGTGTTAGTTTCTGAGCTGTCTGAGAAGTTAATGTTAATGCTACCACCCTTTCTGATGGTCTATATCTTGCAATCATTCTTGCTGTTCTACCTGACTCTGTAAGTGCGACAAGGAATTTGGCCTCAACTTCATGAGAAGCAAGTACGGCCGACTGTGATGTAACATCAGTTATACCATGTGATTCTTCATATTCATTAATAGTATCATTTGTAAATACTTCTTTCTCAACTTTCAAAGCAATTCTAGTCATCATTTCAACAGACTCAACTGGATAATCACCGAGAGTAGTCTCTTCTGACAACATTATAGCATCAGTACCATCCATAATTGCATTTGCAACATCTGACACCTCTGCTCTAGTAGGAACTGGACTCTTTATCATTGACTCAAGCATTTGCGTAGCTGTTATTACTGGCTTACCTGCTGCATTGCACTTCTGTATTAAAGTCTTTTGTACCAGTGGAACCTCCTCAGCTGGAATCTCTATAGCAAGATCACCTCTAGCAACCATTATTGCATCTGATAGATTTATTATCTCATCTATATTCTCAAGTGCCTCTGGTGTCTCAATCTTTGCAATAATACCCGCCTTTAGCTTTGCCTTATCTAATATTTGTCTCAATTCAACAATATCTGCTGGTTTTCTTACAAATGAAAGAGCAATAAAGTCTACTTTATTCTTAATACCAAAAGCCAAATCTGCTCTATCCTTCTCTGTGAGAGAACTTATAGAAAGGTATGCACCAGGAAGATTTACACCTCTTTTACTCTTTATCTCTCCTCCAACTATTACTTTAGTAATAACATCATTGCCTTTTATATCAGTAATTTGTAATTTCTTTTTACCATCATGTAAAAGCACAATGCCTCCAATCTTCACTTCCTTTGGGAAAAGTGGATAATTGATTGAAACCCTCTTCTCATCTCCCATTATCTTGTCAGTTGTAATAGTAAATGTTTGTCCTGGAACAAGTGTTATAACACCTTTCTCAAACTCTCCTATTCTTATTTTTGGACCACCTAAATCCTGCATTATACCGATAGTCTTACCTGTCTTTTTAGCTACTTGTCTTAAGTTATCAATTCTAACTTGATGTTCAGCAAAATCACCGTGAGAAAAGTTCAGTCTCATAACATTCATACCCGCATTAACCAGAGAGGTTAATTTCTCTACTGTTTCAGTTGCTGGACCAATGGTACATACTATCTTAGTTTTCTTAGCAGAATTCATTTTATTTGTTGTATTATATGATTAATATTGAAATCATATAGTACTATAAAATTAGCTCTTATGCAAAGATATTTTATTTCTTATTTATGGGATACTTCTCTGGATCTATTGTTCTTTCAAAACATACATTTCCTGCAGAATGCATCCAATTTACATTCTCAGGCACAATAGGATATGCCATATCTGTAAATACCGGACCCCCACCATAACCATATTCGCTTCTACCCTTTATATCTTGCTGATCTAGATCAAAAGTTGCGCATAATTCAAATTTTGTAGAATTTTTAACAGAATATTGATATGGATTACTATTCTCAGGATCTACTGGAACTACAACACCTGAAATAGGATCTTTCACTTCATCTAAATTAGCAGGTAATTTACCCTTTTGTTGCCAGTAATTTACTATTTGCCATTGTATATTCTGTAAATCACTAACTCTCTGATTATCAAATCTTATAGATCTTTGTTTGGTTGGAGAACCAACAATCATAAACCCTAACACTATTCCAATTAAAGCAATTAGAATTGCAACACATGATAATACAACTCTTGCCTTATTATATTTGCCAATTTTTTCAAAAATATAATAAGCAAAAACAATTGAAGTTACTATCAAAATAACTAAAAATTTATAGACAAATCTGATAGATATTTCGCCGTTTAAATAAGTATTAATTAATGAAATTAAATCTCCTGCGATTACTATTCCACCCAAAAACAAAGTTAAATAAATTCTCCATCTTCTAATCCATACTTCTGATTTATCTGGCATTGATCTTATATCTTTCTTAATTAACCACTCCAAAATATAGAGAATCGGAATTACAACAATAAGCATTGATACTGGCCATGCTATTGATGATGAGAAATAATACCCAGCCAAAGCATCTGGAAAATAATAATTGATAACTGTAAAATATAAATTAATAAGTGCTATTACTGCAGTATAGAGAGCTATAGTTGCTCCTAAATGTAAAAAGAAGTCCTTTGGGGTGGTTTTTGTTTGATTCATAATAAATCAATTATACCACATTAAAAAATTAAAATTTATATTATATACAGAGCCCGCTAGTCCAACCCTTAGTACCATCTGCATTACCACGACTACATGTTCGAGTAATAGTAGGCTGACTAAGCACCCAGACTCCATTATTCATTGTAGCGATAGAAACCTTTTTTGTGTTTGAAATAGAATCATCATATTCATCAAAGATAGCTGTAACAATGTATTGACCAGCATTATTTTGTGTTAATGTTACTGTGACACCACCACAATCTTTCTTAGAACAATCACTCCAAGTTTTATATACTAAGGCCTCTGCCTCAGCTTGGGTAAGGATTGGATTGTTTTTGGTTGGAATAATTACTCTAGATGATAGTCCTTGTGGCTGGTATGAATTTTTATTTGAATTAGAATCATTTTTACTTGCATTATATGCAAAATATCCAAGACCAATTACAACGACAACCAATATTATAATCAAACCTGATGCAAAACCTCTATTATGCTTCATAAATTTAATCAAAATTAAATATTATTAATGTGCGCGCACTAGGATTCGAACCTAGGACCCCACCAGTATCAGTGGTGTGCTCTACCAACTGAGCTATGCGCGCATATTTACGCCGTTTATTGGTAAGGAAAATATAGCAGAAATG
>CAZVVX010000003.1:0-36012 GCA_964631035.1 uncultured Candidatus Saccharibacteria bacterium
CAGATGAAATCGCAGATTTATCGGGACAAGAATAGAGAAAAGCCAGCGAGTATACGAACCGCTGGCTTTTTGGCCGAGCAAACGTTAGATAGGATTCATCTAATTGACCAGATAGGTGTCGTTCCTATGTGGTAGAATTCTTCCCTCAGAACTCCAACTAAACTGTCTAATTCCACATGACAATCTAATTCCCACAAAACCACCACGATCGATAGATCTGACAAATTCATCCCAAACAGTTCCAATTTGAGCAGATATGGCATAGAGAATCAAATCACTTGGAAATCGCTCATCACTCTCAAGTATCAGAATAACCTCAGCAAAATAAAGACGAGTGATCGATAAACTATCTGTAATAACACTTATGCCATCTTCCACCATCTGTCTTGGTATTGTTAAGCCAGACTCGGCTATAGAAGTAAGAAATTGATTAAAAATCAGCAAAGTGGTTGTCCTACGATCTGCTTCACTCAAACACCCGAAGTGATAACTACAACCGTGCAGAACAATGTGCATTTTCACAAGCAATCCTTTGTTGCATTACCAGTTAATTCTGGCAAAGTCTTATTCTATATTGCCTTTTATATATCTTTTGTCAAATTTCAGAGCAAATTTTAAGAAAAGGGGACCGAAAGACGCTACTTTGGGAACTGTAGCAGATGAAATCGCAGATTTATCGGGACAGGAATAGAGAAAAGCCAGCGAGTATACGAACCGCTGGCTTTTGTGACCTCACACACATCATTAAGGATTGATAGTGTGGGTATGCTTTTCTTCTGGTACGACTCTCCCCTCAGAGCTCCAACGAAATTGTCTGTCCTTACATATCAATCTGAGTCCCACAAATCCTCCAGCATCAATGAAGGATCTGACAAATTCATCCCAAAGGTCGCCGAGTTCAACCACCGCAGTTTGGAGAATCACATCACTTGGCTGTTGCTCGCCTTCATCCAAGATTATTATTGCTTCGGCAAAATAGAGTTGAGAGATTGGAATACCTTCAGAATTCACACGCAAATCTGATTCATCCATTACTGACATTTCAGACAAGCCTCCCATTATTGATGCCCGAACAAACCTCGCACGTATAGAAAGTATCACTGTGCGATATCCTCGACTGTCCCTTCTCTCCAATTCTTCAAGGAACTCGTAACAACCAAACAATGTTAAGTGCATTTTCACAAACAATCCTTTGTTTTGCATTTACCAGTTAATTCTGGCAAAGTCTTATTCTATATTGCCTTTTATATACTTTTTGTCAACAAATAGTAAACCTCAAATCAAAATGTTATTATTTCAACTATGAAATCAAAACAATTTACCCTTGAAGTCGGTGGTAAGACTCTGACAGCAGAATTTAATGATTTAGCAGAACAAGCACACGGTTCAGTAATGGTCAGATACGGCAATACAGTTGTACTAGCAACAGCAGTGATGGGTAAAACACAGAAAGACATAGACTTTTTCCCTTTAACAGTCGAGTACGAGGAGAGATTCTATGCATCGGGCAAAATTCTAGGTAGTAGATTCATTAGAAGGGAAGGTAGACCAAGCGATGAGGCGATTCTTTCTGGAAGAATAGTTGATAGAACAATACGACCCCTATTTGATCATCATATTAGAAATGAAGTACAAGTTATTCTTACAGTTCTATCAATAGATGAGGACGATCCTGATGTTATCTCTGTAATTGCTGCATCATTGGCATTGGGGACATCGGATATTCCATGGAATGGACCAGTATCAGCAGTGAGAATTGCCAAAAATGAGAATTTCCATGTAAATCCAAATTATAAAACAAGGGAGGAAGTTGGTATTTCATTTGACCTAGTAGCCTGTGGTAAAGATGGGTTGATAAATATGATAGAAGTTGCAGGAAATGAAGTAAGTGAGGATGTGATAAATCAAGCCCTATCAAAAGCCAGTGGAGAAATAGAAAAAATACAAAATTGGCAAGAGAATATTATAAAAGAAATAGGTAAAGAGAAAAGAAAAGTTGATAAACCCACAATTACTCCTGGTACAAAGGAATTATTTGATAAAGAAATACTTCCAATTCTGCCTGAATACATTTTTAATAATTCAAATAAAGAGAAATTGTCTGAAATAGCAGAAATTTGGATAAATAAATTTTCAAAAGAAGTTCCTGATGGTAATAAAAGTTTAGCAATGGAATTATTGGATGAAACAATAAACGAAATACTTCATAACGAAGCAATAGATAATAATAAAAGAGCAGATGGAAGAGGAATGGATGAAATACGAAAGCTTTTTGTTAAGGCAGGAGGAATCTCACCTATGATACATGGAACCGGAATATTCTATAGGGGATCAACTCATGTACTCTCTGCTTTAACACTAGGTGGCCCTGGAGATGCACAAGTATTGGACGGTATGGAACAATCAGAAAATAAAAGATTTATGCATCATTATAATTTCCCTCCATTCTCAACAGGAGAAACGGGTAAAGTTGGAGGAACAAATAGAAGGATGATAGGGCATGGGGCTCTAGCTGAGAAAGCTTTGTTACCAATAATCCCAGCAAAAGAAATATTTCCTTACACAATAAGAATTGTATCAGAAGCTTTCTCTTCAAATGGCTCAACTTCTATGGGTTCAGTATGTGGATCAACTCTGGCTCTTATGGATGCAGGAGTACCTATCAAATCTCCAGTAGCAGGTATTGCTTCTGGCTTAATGATGAGAAACGAGAAAGAATACAAAGTTCTAACAGATATTCAAGGTCCTGAAGATCATCATGGAGATATGGATTTCAAGGTGGCAGGTACAAGACAAGGTATAACTGCTATTCAAATGGACGTAAAAGTAAATGGAATTCCATTAAAAATATTAGAAGAAGCATTTGAAAAAGCAAAGAATGCCAGAATACAGATATTAGATTTAATTGAAAAGGAAATATCAAAACCAAGAGATAGTATTTCTCCAAATGCACCTGAAATACTTACTTTAACTATAAAACAAGATCAGATTGGCTTAATAATTGGCACTGGAGGCAAGACAATCAAAGAAATAAAAGAGAAGACTGAAGTAGAAGACATAACTATTGAAGATGATGGCACTGTATTTATTACAGGCAAAAATGGCACAGCTAAAAAAGCTAGAGATATAATATTTAATATGACCAGAGAATACAAGGTTGGCGAGAAATTCGAAGGAGAGGTAACAAAAGTTATGGATTTTGGGGTATTTGTAAAAATTGCAGGTAACACAGAAGGTCTAGTGCATATATCAGAGATTGCTTCATTTAGAATTGAGAAGATTAATGATTATATAAAAGAGGGTATGATAGTTCCAGTTATAGTAAAAGATATAGATGAAAAGAAAAGAATAAATCTTTCTATCAAACAAGTTGATCCAAATTTCATAAAGAAAAAGTAAGGTGATATAATAAATTGATATATGAACGAAGAGAAGAAAACACTTCAAAATGAGGTTGAGTCTCTTGTAAAAAAAGAATATCCCTTTCATGGTGAGCACCCTCTAAATGTACTGCATGAACAAATAGATCCAGATAAACTACCAAAGGTTGTACTACAAAAACCAATTAGAACTTATGAGAGCGATATTGCGGAAGCAATAGCCAGCAAAAAGACATCGGTATTAAATATTGCAATAGAAGAGAGAAAGAAAGTTGAGAATACTCAATCAGTAACAATCAGTAACAACAATACTAAACCCAAAACTTCTTCCGGTAGTTGGAAAAAGTTTATTATGCTTATTTTGAGTATAATCCTAATCGCTGGTGGAATCGGCGGTGGATATTATTTATATTTACAAAGCCCACTTGCACTACCAACTCAAGTAACAATAGTAGACAAAACCATACCAAGTATAATAAAAGTTGATAGCCAAAGAGTAGTAGAGATGGGTATTACCAAAAGCTCAGATTTTCCAATAAAAATCAAAGATATACTCTATGAAAGCGTTGGTGATGTGGGTAAAATCAATGAATACATATTAAATAGCACAATTGGCTCAACAACAAATAGAATTGACGGTGCTCAATTCTTTCAAATGTTAGACACCAGTGCTCCAGAAAGTCTAAATAGATCATTGCTAAAGAAATGGATGCTAGGAACATTTAACGAAGAGTATGGCAAGGTTCCATTTATTATACTTTCTACTGATTTCTTTCAGAACACATTTGCTGGAATGCTAAAGTGGGAGAGTAGTATGCCAGACGAAATGGCTATAATATTTAACTATGAGAATAGAGCAAGACAAGAGAATGCAACAAATACACTAAGCTCATTCTTCACTATTAAAGGCAAATTCCAAGATAGAACAGTGTTGAACAGGGATGTAAGAGAGTTTATTACTGACAGTGGTGAATTATTGATATTATATTCTTTCGTCGACAAAGATACTCTGGTGATAACTACAAATGAGGATATTCTTAAGAAAATAATACAAAAGATTGAAAAGCAAAGTTACTTAAGGTAAAATATACCCATCATGGATAAAAAAGATATAGCGTATTTCAAAAACAAGCTTGAAAAAGAGAAAATCCTATTAGAAGAGGAGCTTTCGACTATAAGTAGGATTAATCCAGACAATCCTAGTGATTGGGAAGCTACCACGACAGATATTGAGGTTGATAAGGCCGATGAGAATGAAGTCGCTGACAAAATGGAAGAACTTGAAGACAACAAATCTATTTTAAACCAGCTAGAACCACAATTAAACGAGGTTAAGGCTGCATTACAAAGAATTAAAGACGGTACTTATGGTATTTGTGAAGTATCTGGCAAGCCAATAGAAAGAGAGAGATTAGAGGCGAATCCTTCTGCTAGAACATCTATAAAAAATATGAAAAAATAGCCATTGCTCTATTTATGTGTTGCAATGGTGTTTTTTGATACTTTTCTTAAGCTTTTCTTAATACCTGATTTTGTATATTGATATGTATGAACATATCAAAAATTTTTAGTGCTCAATTATACGGCTTGAGTACTCACATTATTAGCATTGAGGTTGATTTATCAAATGGTTTACATTCATTCTCTATTGTTGGACTTGGGGATAAGGCAATAGATGAATCTAAAGATAGAATTTCAGCAGCAATAAAGAATACCGGCTATATATCGCCAAAGCAAAAGAATCAAAAAGTAGTTATATCCCTTGCACCTGCTGATATTCGCAAGGAAGGACCATCATTTGATCTTGGAATGGCATTGGCATATCTTGTCGCAAGTGGTGATATAGACTTTGATCCAAAAGACAGGATATTTCTTGGTGAACTATCATTAAGTGGTGAAATAAGAAAAGTTAGTGGAATATTACCTTTGATTAGAGGTGTGAAAGATATGGGTTACAAAGAAGTTTATATACCTATAGATAACTCTGAAGAAGCTGGATTGGTAAACAATATAAATATATATCCATGTAGAAATTTAAATGAAATAATAAACCATCTAACTAAAGATAATTACAAAATAAAAAAGTTAAATAAAACTCAAATTCAATATACAAGAAACGCATCAGAATATGACTTTAATATGATTCATGGTCAAGAAATTGCAAAGAGAGCACTAGAAATAGCAGCGAGTGGTGGACATAATGTCGCCATGTATGGACCTCCCGGTACAGGCAAGACAATGCTAGCTAGAGCATTTCAAACAATTCTGCCAGATTTATCAGAAGATGAAATGCTAGAAGTTACTAGCATACACTCAATATCAAAAATACTTGATAAACCAATAATCAGACCACCATTTAGATCCCCACATCATACTGCATCTTATGCATCACTAATAGGTGGTGGATCATACCCACAGCCAGGCGAGATATCACTAGCACATAGGGGAGTATTATTTCTAGATGAATTTCCAGAATTTGATAGAAAGGTTATTGAATCTCTTAGACAACCATTGGAAGAACATAAAATAACGATTTCAAGAGCAAAAGGCACGCTAACATTCCCAGCAAAGTGTATTCTCATCGCCTCAATGAATCCATGCCCATGTGGTTTTGGAAATACAAATAGATGTAAATGTAATGATAAAGATACTAACGAATATAGAAAAAGAATATCAGGACCAATAATAGATAGAATAGATATGTGGATACAAGTTTCAAAAATTGACTACGATAAATTATCATCAAAATTAGAAATAAATGAAAAATCAAAAGATATAAAGGAGAGGGTAGAGAATGCCAGAAAAATTCAATTTGAAAGATTTAATAATATGAGAATAAATAAGAAGTATAATAGCGAAATGACTATATCTGATATTGAAAATTGCATAAAAATAGACACAGATGCAAATATAATACTAAAAAATTCATCAGAAAAGCTTGGTTTATCCGCAAGATCATATCATAGGATAATCAAATTATCACAAACAATAGCAGATCTAGATAACTCAACAACTATAAAAAAAGATCACATATTAGAAGCAATACAATACAGACAGAAGAGTATTTAATTTAGATTAGAATGGATTTTTCGCTCCTCTAATCTCAAAATGAACATGTGGTCCTGTAGAATTTCCTGTACTACCAACTCTTGCTATTAATTGGCCTTGTTCAACATAATCACCAACACTTACAAAATTCTTCTGAGTATGTGCATATAATGTTTGAGTACCATTTGAATGAGAGATGATCACATAATTACCGTATCCTCCATGCCATCCACCTGTTTTGCTTACTATTACTGTTCCTGCGGCAGATGCTCTTATGGGTGTGCCCATTGAAGCTGCTAGATCCACACCATTTGTTCCATGCAAACCTTGTGATCTATATCCACCCTCTATTGGCCTGATGTAATATCCTGGATAATAAGGTAATCTCAGATCTTTTGTATTTGTATTACTATTTCTCTTGAATATAGATAATTTTGATGTATTCTCAGTAGTTGGTTCTGCATCTGGAATGATTATTATATCTCCCGCAGTGATTGTTGATGATAAAGTCAAATCATTGTATTTCAGCACTTCATTTAAATCTGTTTTGTGCTTTGTAACTATACCTCTTATTGTATCTCCCTTCTTAACTGTATATTTAATACCTGATATTGGTAGAATAACTAATTTCTGACCCTCATATAATATTGTATCCTTGTCTATATCGTTTGCCCAAATAATAGTATTTGGAGTAACATCAAACATATCAGCTATATCTGATAACGTATCACCCTCTCTAACAACATAAAGACTTATTTGATAATTAGAACTATCCTTTTCAATATCTGATACGGTTCCAGATGGTCCTATCTCTGCAACTAGAGCATTACCAGACATGAGTGGAGCATCATTTAGCTTCTTATTAGGATTAGGATCAGAATTCACTGCTGCATGTAGAACTAGTATATTTTGTGAATTCTGACTACTATTTCTCTCTATTGTCTTGGCATCTGCTATTTCACTTGTTGCATCAGAAAAAAAAGAAAATACCCCAGCATGGGCATTATTTGGATAGGTAGAAGCTATAAATATAATTGAAATTATAATAAGCAATCTTTTGAAACAAAGATTTGAAATTATAGAATTATTTTTAATATTCTCTGTATAATATTGCATAATATAAATTGTCTTTCGGCAATATCAGTCATCTGTCAATTAAGACATTTCCACCAGCTTCAGAGTGTCTGTAAATGGCTTTATTAAGCCATTTTTATACCTAAATTTGTTTGGTATCTACTTAGGTTACGCGAGCCAATAACTAAAGTCAATAGGCAATGTGGAAATACTGTTTAGTACAATTTTTATAAAATCTGTCAAAATGTATATTGAAAAAATACTAAAATATTGTGTAATTTTTATGTTTTTTATCTTATTCCAACCTCACATGATATAGTGATAACATGTCATTCACTGAATCACATTCACTACTTAATAAAAAACAAAAAGAGGCGGTTGAAACTCTTGATGGACCCCTATTGATAGTTGCCGGAGCTGGAGCTGGCAAGACTAAAACCATAACTCACAGAATACTTAATCTCATAAAATCAGGTGTGCAACCATCAAAGATTCTTGCTATAACCTTTACCAACAAAGCAGCGAAGGAGATGCGAGAGAGAGTATTTCACCTTATTGAAAGTGATAAAACATTAAATATACCCATTTCATTTACCGAAAGACCATTTATTAGTACTTTCCATGCACTTGGAGTTCATATTATTAAAGAGAATAGTGCTGTTTTGGGAATACCTAGACATTTTACTATTCTAGACAGAGGTGATTCAAAAAGAATTATCAAAGATGCATTGGAAGAACTGAACTACGACACCAAACAATACGAGCCAGGGTCAATATTAAATGCAATATCTAGGCAAAAGGGTGATGGTATTACCTTAAATAGCTACAGAAATAATTCCAAGGACTTTTTCCAAAAATTAGTTGCACAAGTCTGGGAGAGATACGAAGCAGTAATTTCAAAAGAGAAGTCTCTTGATTTTGATGATTTATTATTGAAAACTGCAATTTTATTGAGAACTAATCCAGAAATTAGAAAACATTATAGTTCTGTTTGGAATTATATTCATATTGATGAATATCAGGATACTAATAAAGTTCAATATGAAATAGCCACATTATTGGCCGAAGATCATAGAAATATCTGTGTTGTTGGTGATGTTGATCAAAATATTTATAGTTGGAGAGGTGCAGATATTACTAATCTATTAAATTTCGAAAAAGAATACCCGGAAACCAAAGTCATATTACTTGAAGAGAATTACAGATCAACACAAACAATACTTTCTGCTGCAAATAATGTTATAAAAAAGAACTTGTTAAGGAAAGAAAAGAATCTTTTTACAAAAAATACTGAGGGTGAGAAAATAGAATTGTTGATTTCATATACTGAACAAGAAGAAGCCAGAATAGTTGCAGAGAGATCAAGAGAATTGATAGAAAATGGCACAGATCCTAGAGAAATAGCCGTACTTTATAGAGCTAATTTTCAATCCAGAGTTATTGAAGAAGCTTTTTTGAACAAGAATATACCATATCAAGTTCTTGGTACCAAATTCTTTGAGAGAAAAGAAGTAAAGGATATAATTTCTTTTATAAAAGCTAGCCTAAATAGAGAGAGCACGAGCGATCTTGTAAGAATTGTAAATGTTCCACCAAGGGGAATAGGCAAGGCAACAATATTAAAGGTTGTAACAGGGCAGGAAAGCACCTTAGGTCCAAGTCTAAAACATAAAGTCTCAGTTTTTTTAAATTTATTAGAACAAATAAAAAGCGTTGCAAAAAATCAGACACCGTCTACATTAATTAAATTTATAATAAGAGAAACAGGTATAGAAAATACATATAAAAACGGCTCACAGGAAGAACAAGAGAAGCTTGAGAACTTAAGAGAATTAGTAACGGTGGCATCACAATACGACTACTTACCAGTTGGTGAAGGTATTGAGAAATTCCTTGAGAATTCCGCATTAGCAACCGATCAAGATGAATTGGAGAATAATAACAATGCTGTTAGACTTATGACTGTTCACGCTTCAAAAGGATTGGAATTTGATTATGTATTTATTGTTGGGCTTGAAGAAGACTTATTTCCTCATCAGAGAATGAATGAGAAGGATATAAATCAAAGCCAAACAGAAGAAGAGAGAAGATTGTTCTATGTTGCACTGACACGCGCAAGGAAAAAAGTATTTTTAAGCTATTCTCAACTAAGAACTATTTATGGGGCACAAAAAGTTAATACTCCATCATCTTTTATATCAGATATTGGTGATGAGCACATAACATCAACAGGGGATATTGAGCAACCAACGGGCTTAAAGGCAATTTTTATAGATTTTTAATTTAAAATATGGAAAACTTCACAGCAAAAAAGTCATTGGGCCAAAATTTTTTACACGCACCGAATGTTATATCGGCTATGATTCATGCTGGTGAAGTATCTGATAAATCCATAGTTTTAGAAATTGGCCCAGGTAAAGGTGCCTTAACAGAGGCCTTATTGAGAACAGGGGCGAAAGTAATAGCTGTTGAAAAGGATGACAGAGCAATACCATTTCTGCAAGATAAATTCTCAAATGAAATAAAATCTGGACAATTAGAGCTTATTCATCAAGATATTTTAGATTTTCACCCTGATATTGAGAGATTTTCAAAGGATAATTACACTATAATCGCCAATATTCCATATTATATTAGCGGTGAATTCCTCAGGAAATTCCTAGAAATTGATAATTCTCCAAATAAAATTGTAGTTATGCTACAAAAAGAACTTGCAAAAAGAATTGTTGACGATAAACAAAGTATTCTATCAATTTCGGTAAAAGTCTATGGAAATCCCAAATATTTGGTCACAGTTTCTAGAAAATTCTTTAGACCAATGCCAAATGTTGATTCAGCAGTATTGATTATTGATAAAATTTCAAAAAATTTCTTTAAAAATCCAGAAATTGATGAGAAACTCTTTTTTGAAATACTAAAAACTGGATTTGCACACAAAAGAAAGATATTGATTAAAAATTTGGAATCCAAAATATCAAGAATTAAGCTAGATAAAATATGGGAAAGTGAAAATCTTCCAAAAGACATCAGAGCAGAGAACTTATCCCCTGAAATGTGGAAAAAAATCGTAGGAAATAGTGTTTAAAATTGATATAATTTATCAAGTATTTTGATTATATTTCAAATACTATCCAGTGAAGTATCTATACAATAAAGGAGGCACAAAAAATGTGTTAATAATCTTAGTAGCAATAGGGCTAGTAGGTGCTGCTTTTGCGTTCGCTGAGTACAAAAATAAAAAAACTGAAATAGTATACAAAAACAGTGATGTTGATGTCATAAAACAAGATAGTAAATCCCAAAACGAAATAGATTGGAAAAAGATTCTAGAAGCAAATGATATTGCAACGACTTCAAAATCAAATGATCTGACAAAAACAAAGGATAAACTCACTTCAACGGATCTATTAGGTAGAGATTTCTTCGCTAGATATATGGAATTGAGACAGATGGGTGGGGCAAATGACAAAGCAAGCCAAGAAGAATTAGTGAGTCAAGTATTACAAAGTGGAATAATGCTAGCTTCTCCAAAGGAATACACAGTAGTTGATATAAAAACCACAAACGATGATGGTACAGATGCGATAAAAAAATACGCAAATGATGCGGGTTATGTTTTTAAAACTTATTCAATATCCTCAAGAAATGAAGCTGTTATTGCCAAAGATGCCCTTGATAAAGAGAATCCAGCAATTCTAAAGGAATTAGACCCGATAATTAAAAGCTATAGAAATATACTTAATGGATTATTGAGGGTTAATAGTCCTCAATCAATGTCAAAAATGCATGTTGATTTGATCAATTCTGTTAGCTCACTTCTATTTATTGTTGAGAAATTAAGAGTAGCTGATGTTGATCCTCTTGCGGGTGTTCAGGCGGTAGCAAGATATACACCGACAATACAGATTTTTGCTGATGCAATTATAAATATTAAAAATAAGCTAATTTCATTGAATATAAAGTATGGTGCAAATGAAGGTGGTACATTTTTTATTCCAAATTAAAAAATTATGAATTTTTCTTTTGTTAAAAAAATAATATCAGGAGTACTCATAGTTACTTTGATATTGCCTTCTTTTCTAATACCACAAAAGGCTGAGGCGGTTCTTGGGGTAGGTGATGTTGTTACAGATCCAGGCAACACTGTTCAAAATACAATAACCGCTGCCAACAGTGTCGTATCAAGCGCTTCAACATACTCACTTCAATTGAAGGAATTCGTTCTCGACGGATTATTAAATGTTCTTGTTAAGCAAGTCATAAGACAAATGACTCAAAGTGTTGTGAATTGGATCAATTCTGGATTTGAAGGTAGTCCTTCTTTCCTGCAGAATCCTGGGGCATTCTTCCTTGATGTAGCAGATCAAGTAACAGGTGCATTTCTTGCAAAATACGGTGGACCGCTCACTGCCCTTTGTTCTCCTTTTAGTCTTGATATTCAAATTGCATTGAGATTTAAATATCATCCAAATGTAATGAAGAGATACACCTGTACACTAAACACTATAATAAAGAATTCAAAAAATGCAGTTGAGAATGCATCAATAAATGGATTTACTGCTGGAGACTTCAAGCAAGGTGGTTGGCCTGCTTTTGTAAGTCTATCTACAGAACCACAGAACAATGTATATGGCGCATATTTACAAGCAGAAGCTGACCTATCTTGGAGAGTGGCTAGTGCTAGATCTCAACAAAAAGAAGAAATAAGTCAGGGTAAAGGATTCTTGTCATGGAAAAAGTGTAAAGATGATGGATCAGAAGAAGCATTGTATGCAAAAAAGGATTTGGAGAAGACAGAGAAGGGTAGTGAAGAGGAATTCTATGCAAAACAAGAGGTTAATAAGCATCAAACTTGTGAGGTTCAGACACCTGGATCAGTTATTTCTAGTTCATTGGAGAATCAACTCGGATCTGGTCTAAGACAATTAGAGCTTGCTGATGAAATCAATGAAATTGTAAATGCTTTAGTGGCACAATTGATTACTCAGGTACTAACAAAGGGTCTAGGATCGGTTAGTGGTAGCGGTCCAGGTGATAGTAATTCTTATATAAACAATCTTAATAACGGCGATGGTTCATCATCTCAATTAGAGACATTGAGAACTCAAGTATTAAATACAGTTGAGAATCCACTAAAATTAACAACAGATTATGTAGATTTGAAAAAACAAAGTTATGAAATATACAATACAATAGATAATGATTATAAAGATGCATCTGCATGTTTCAATGCACTTCTCACATCACCAAATAGACCATATTGGGATCTAAGTGAATATTCAGCAAGACTAAATGAAGTAAAAGCTGCAATTCTAAAAATAACACCAACCAGAGATTCGCTAAAGACACAATTTGAAGAAGCACAGAAGAGACTTACAACAATGAGAGAGATTAGAAGTACTGCGAATACCGCAAGAACACTTGAAGAACTAAATGTTGCTAGCCAGAAATTATCACAACTTTCAACAACAATGAGTCTTACAAATGCAAAGGACATTCAGGATGCAAGAACACAACTTGATGAGACCAGGATTTCCGCAGGTCCGTACATCAATGATTCCAAGACTCAGTTGGGTAGATGTAGAAATAGCCAATAATTATGAGAAGAATACTAAATACAATTCTAATAATAATACTGATGCTTACTGTGGTAAGTGTAGCTATTCATCCCGTTCCAGTAAAAGCTGGTGCTGGAGATATTATTTGTCTTTTTAATCCAAGTCTGTGTACTGACAAGGGATTCTCTATTGGAGGAGTATTCAAGGGTACAATAGCCTTGATAGGTGAATTAGGTCTATCAGTCTCAGCTTGGTTTTTGAGTGTATCAGGAATGGTATTAAATATTTCAGTTATACTAACTCTAAATATTAAAGCACTTTACGAAGCAACTCCAGCAATAGATCAAATATGGCTAGTAATAAGAAATCTTTCAAGTATGTTTATAATATTTGCATTGATTTATACTTCTATACTTACCATTCTTGATGTTGCAAAAACAAGTGCCTCTTCTCTGATAAAAAATATAATAATGGCAGGAATTCTAATCAACTTTAGTCTATTTTTTACAAAAACCTTGATTGATGCTTCAAATCTAATATCATTACAATTCTATAGAGCTCTTGTACCAAATTCTGCAACAATAGACAAGAATAGTATTTCTTCAATATTAAGCACAGCCACACCATATGCAGAGAACGGATTGTCTAATATTTTTATGCAGAGTTTAAAATTGCCTAGCATATATAACAATCCAAAAGGATTCCTTACAGGTGCCACCGAAACAGACTTTTTTAAAATCATAATTTCTACAATAGGTGGATCAATACTTATATTACTAGCAGCTGGAAGTATACTAGCAGCAGCAATTGCATTTATAATAAGAATTGTAATTCTATTGCTTCTTATGGGCTTCTCTCCAGTTTATTTCGTTGGAATGATATTTCCACAAGTTAAAGATAATATTTCAAAAAAATGGGAAGGGTGGCTCACCTCACAACTTGTATTTATGCCTGTCTATCTATTATTGATGTATGTATCAGTAAAATTTTTAACTGGAATAAATGGTGTAGGATTCTTTAATCAACTCGATACTGCCAGAGCCAACAGCAATTCAAGCAATTTAATGCTCACAACAGTGGGGTTAGTTCTTCAATATACGATTGCATATTTTGTACTAATAGTTCCACTTATGGCTGCATTAAAACTAGGAGGAGATAGTGCGAAGTGGGGTTCAGCTGCACAGAAGTGGGTGAGTGGTATGGTTGGTGGTGTTATAGGTAGAAATACAGTTGGAAGAGGTGCAAGATTTGCCGGTAAGACATTTGACTCAATGGCAGCAAATGCACAGGGTTCTGAACTAGGAAGAAGGACTAGTTCAGTATTAAGAAATCTTGGTATAAGCCAAGCTGTAAGAGGAAAGCTGAATCAATATGAGAATAGTAAATTTGGTTCAAAACAAAGTTTGGGTGATGTGGAGAAGGAGGATAAGGCAAGAGCAAAGATTATTAGTACATTAAAAAGAAATACCGATAAGACTAATCAGCTTGAAAATGCTATAAAAACATCTAATCGTGCTGAAATTAAAAAATTATTTGAGGGCCTATCTAATTCTGAAATTTCTTCGTTGGATAAAAATAAGCTAATGGATAAAAATGTTATTCCATTTATACCAAGCAATGTTTATTCAGCAATAGATAAAAGTGATATATCAGATGCTGATAAAGTAAAGATAATTGAATCAAGAGAAAAGGCCTTATCAAACGCAGTCAGTTCAGGAAATCATGATGAAATTAAATTAATTATGAAAAATATGACAGGTTCTGACTTACAAAGATATATTGAAAATAACACACCTAAAGGAACGCCGATTAGTGATGATTTGATTACCCATATGAGAACTAGTCAATTAAAAGATATGGATGGAATGGATGATGTATTAAGAAAACAAATAGGAGATTCAATAAATTATTGGACGGGTAAATTCAACAAAAATCATCAAGCTAATAAATTTATTAATGATAACAGGGATGCATGGATAACTTAAAATCATTATGGATCAACTAAAAAATTACATTAAAGAAATAGCATATTCAAATGAAACATATAAAAATATTTCATTAATTGCTGAAAAATACAACTTAATGCTTGATTTACAGGATGAATTGGCAGCGGAAATTCAAGATGTAATAATGGGTTTTACCCATGCAAATGATTTTCAAAACAACATAAGCAAAAGGCTAGAAATTGATAATGAATTATCAAGCAAAATTGTAGCTGACGTTAACATGTTAATACTAAAACCAATACAATCAAAAATTCAGAATAAACAACAAAGCAGTGTCGATAATCAATCCTTATCAGATTCCACTAAGCCCTTATCAGTACCAACCCCACCACCCACACCCCAACCAATACCAAAACAAGACTTCGGCCCTTCGAAGCTTGAACAAATAGGCCAATTCAACCTAGAACCCCAACCCCCAGCTTCAAATTCACCACAATATAATGATAGTAAATTAGATAGGGAAGCAATATTAAAAGAAATAGAAGACGCTCAGCACCCAACAATGATTGATCATCTTCTTGCAACACCGATAAATAATACACAGAAGGTTGAAGAGAAAAAAGTAGTTGAAGAAGTTGTTGAGCAAAAAAAAGTAACTGTTGATAAAAAGGAAAATCAACAAGCAAAACCATACACCGTAGATCCATACAGGGAACCGATAGCATAGTACAAAAATCCCTGTGCTATAATAAATATATGAGATATCAGGTTCCACAATTCATTGAAGTTGAGGACAAGATAGTCGGTGAATTAACAATACGCCAATTTGTTTATCTAGCTGGCGGAGCAGGGATTTCATTTGCACTTTTTAGATTTTTGCCTTCACTAATTTTCTCTGCTGTACCTATAATATTGATTATGTCATTTTCAATCGCTTTATCATTTGGCAAACTTTACAAAAGATTTCCATTTATAGATGTTGTTGAATGGGCTTTCAAATATTTTACATCATCAAAACTATACATATGGAAAAAGATTGATAAAAAAGTTCCAGCAAATGTTGCCCAGGAAGCGAAACAATATGCCTCCATAATGGTTCCGAAGATTTCAGATAGTAAACTCAAGGACTTAACATGGAGTTTGGATATAAAAGAGAGTATGTACACAAATAAAAATCAAAAATAATCATGGCTCAAAATACAAAGACAGCTCAAGAATTCGTACCAATACAAGAGATTAGAGACGGTATTGTTGTACTTAAAGATGGATCAATGAGATCGCTTGTTCTAGCTTCTTCACTAAATTTTGCATTAAAATCTGCTGATGAGCAAAATGCCATAATATCTCAATTCCAAAATTTCCTAAATTCTCTTGATTTCTCTGTTCAAATCTTCATTCAATCAAAAAGACTTGATATCAGGCCATATATTGCTCTTCTTGAAGAAAGATATAAAGAACAAGTGGTAGAACTTATGAAAATTCAAACAAGGGAATACATAGAATTTATCAAAACCTTTGTTGAGAATTCAAGTATAATGACTAAAAGCTTTTTTATTGTTATTCCATATACACCTCCAGTACTAACAGCAAGCAAAAATCCATTAAGCTCAATGATGAAAAAGGGGGCAGACAACAAAATACTAGCAAATGAGCAATTTGAAGAATATCGTAGTCAGCTTGAACAGAGGGTTGGTGTTGTAGAACAAGGATTGGTTCGCTGTGGAATACGTGTTGCAGAGTTGGGAACAGAAGAAGTGGTAGAATTATATTACAAAATATTCAATCCTGGAGAGACAGAGAAGCCTATTCAAATAAATTAAAATAATATGGGTATATTTTCAAAAATGTTTGGTAAAAAAGAAGAAACGCCAGTTGTTTCACTGATGCCCCAAGAAATATATGAGGCAGGTGTGCTTGAGTTGAAGGACATCATCGCACCATCTGCCTTGAAAATCAGCCCAAAAGAGTTGAATTTAGGTGAGAAAGTGGCTAGAACATTTTTTGTTATATCTTATCCTAGATTTCTATCAGAAAGTTGGTTCGCCCCAATTATAAATTTGGATAAAATATTTAATATTTCTATTTTTATTCATCCTATAGATACAGCTAAGATACTTAGACATTTCCAAAAGAAAGTTGCCGAAGTGCAAAGCCAAATATCTACAAGAGAGGATAAGGGTCTGGTACGTGATCCAATGCTAGATACTGCCTATCAAGATCTAGAAGCATTGAGAGACAATCTTATGCAAGCTCAAGAGAAATTATTTGATGTTGGAGTCTATATAACAATATTTGGTGACAATGAATCAGAACTTGATAAATTAGAATCTGAAGTTAAATCTGTACTTGAATCAAAATTAGTATATTTAAAACCAGCACTATTCCAGCAAGAGGGGGGATATAGAAGTGTTCTTCCGATAGGCTCAGATGAGCTTATGGTACACTCTAAGCTTAATTCATCTCCATTATCTAGCTTATTTCCTTTTGTTTCCTTTGACCTAACATCTGATAAGGGTATTCTGTATGGAATCAACAGACATAATTCTTCTTTGGTCCTTTTTGATAGATTTCTTCTAGAGAATTACAATTCAGTAACCTTTGCCAAAGCAGGATCAGGTAAATCCTACTGTACAAAATTAGAGATATTAAGGACTCTAATGTTTGATACGGAAGTTATAGTTATTGATCCTGAGAAAGAATATGAATACATGGCCGAAGCAACAGGTGGCAAATATTTTAATATTTCACTTAATTCAGAACATCATATAAACCCATTTGATTTGCCTATTCCAAGAGAAGATGAGAGCGCAGCTGATGTTCTAAGGTCAAACATCATAAATCTAGTAGGACTTTTTAGAATAATGCTTGGTGGATTATCTCAAGAAGAAGATGCCATAATAGACAGAGCAATAACAGAGACTTATGCCTTAAAGGATATTACTGCAGAATCAGACTTTAGAAATGTTGAGCCACCACTACTTTCAGACTTTGAATTAGTTCTTGCTGGTATGGAAGGAGCTGAGTCTCTTGTTGAAAGATTAACCAAATACACAAAGGGTACATGGGCTGGATTTATTAATAGACCATCAAATGTTGATATAAATAAGAAATTTGTTGTTTTCTCATTGAGAGACATGGAGGATGAGTTGAAGCCAGTAGCTATGTATATAGTTACACATTATATATGGAATGCTATTAGAAAGCAGTTGAAAAAGCGTCTTCTAGTAATAGACGAGGCATGGTGGATGATGAAATCCGAAGATACTGCCTCATTCTTGCTAGGTTTAGCTAAAAGAGGAAGGAAATACTATTTAGGTCTAGCAACTATTACACAGGACGTTGATGATTTCCTTAAATCTCCTTATGGCTTACCAATTATTACCAACTCTTCTATACAAATTCTATTGAAACAATCACCATCATCAATAGACAATGTACAAAGAACATTTAACTTAACTGATGAAGAGAAATATCTATTATTAGAATCAGATGTAGGGGAGGGAATATTCTTCGTAGGACTAAAACACGTAGCAATCAAAGTAGTAGCTTCATATACAGAAGATCAAATAATCACCACAAATCCAGAACAGGTGCTTTCTATAAAAAAAGCAAAGGATGAATTGGCAGCTTCTCAGCAATAATAAAATATGGATCAAAATACTAGAAGAGAAAGTAAAATAAGTAACTTAGTTGCTGTTATACTAGTATTTTTGGCAATAATTGCTGATTTGCTATCACTAATTCCTTTTGTTGGAACTGTAATTGGTCCAATATTTTGGTTTGCAATGGGTTTATATTTCTGGAATATTGGAATGGGTATTATTAATGGCAAAAGACTTGCAACCGGAGCAATATCAATAATTGGAGAGATAATTCCAATAATCCAATCTTTGCCAACTATTACTGTTGGTATTATAGCTATAATAATAATGACTAGAATAGAAGAGAAGACGGGTGTGTCTGTATCTTCTTTAAACAAAAGAACCCCAGGAGTAACACCACCAAGATTAAAACCACCAAAGCTTAATGCTCAACAAGGAATAAGATATCCCAATAAAAATTAAATGTGTTAAAATATAGTGAATGAAAAAACTTCTTTTGTTATTTTTTATATCATTATTTCTAGTAACATCTGGCACGGCAAAAGCACAATATCAAGCCCCAATTGATGGAGTTACAATATCTAATTCTCCAGAGAAGCCATCTCCAAATGAGAATGTAATAGTATCAGTTGAAAGTTATTTGATTGACTTGAATTCATCTTCAATAATATGGTTAGTTAATGGTAAAGAAGTTGCAAAAGGTATAGGTATCAAAAAAATAGACATAAAAGCGCCCAATATCGGCAAAAAAACAAATATAGTAGTTATAATTGGTGCAAATAATGGTAAAGAAGTTAGAAAGTCAGTCACAATAAAATCTGGATCTGTAGATATTATTTGGGAGACTAGTAGATCGTACTCACCACCATTCTATAAAGGTAAAAATTCTTTTGTTTATGAGAATTGGATAAAACTAATAGCAATTCCGCATTTATCATCAGACGGAGCGAAAGAAATAGATCCAAAAAATCTAGTATATAGATGGAAAATGGGAGGCAAGGACATAGAAGGTGGTACCGGATATGGTGTACAAAGTGTTGAAATAAAAGCAGGGGAAATACCAAAACCACTAGATATTTCAGTAGATGTTTACACAAGAGATCAAACAGAAAGCGCTAATTCATTTATTAGAATCGAACCAACAGAGCCAACACTTAATTTCTATGAGATTAGCCCTTTGTATGGAATATTATTAAATAGATCTCTATCCAACACCCATACCCTTAATAATTCAGAATTGAATTTGATGGTAGCTCCTTTTGGTTTTAATTTTAATTCAAAAAACAATAAATTAAGTTACATTTGGTCTGTAAACAATACAGAACAGTCAGAATTAATTAAAAATCAAAGCATAATACTTAGACCAAAAGGGGATATTGAAGGTAGTTCAAATATAAACATAGAAGTAAGACATGAAAATGATATACTTGAGAGAGCACAATCATCTATAATGATTAATTTCAAAAAGAAAACAGATGACAATCAAGATGCAACATTCTAAAATAATAAATTTTATTGCAGTAGTTATATTTACGATTACAGTATTTGTTCTGCAAAACAATACTGTTTTAGCAGTAGACAAATATACATTACTAGAACCATTGCCTTGTGTAAGTGGGGTTGGAAATTGTACAGAAGGCACAATGCAAACTGAAATAAGTTTCCAAGACTATGTTGGATATGTCTTTAAATTCTCAATCGCATTGGCTGTCTTTCTAGCTATTGTAGTAATTATATATGCAGGATTTGAATACATGCTCTCTGAGGCATTACCAGCAAAACTTGATGCTAAGGGAAGAATAAAGAAAGCCATTACTGGTTTATTACTCGTATTTGCATCATATTTAATACTTAGAATTATAGATCCGAGATTAGTTCAAATATATACAGAGATTCCTCCTGTGAATTTTGTTTCCAGTGAGGAGACAAGACAATTTAGCAAAAATGTAAATGATGATTTGGCAAAAATAAGTGCCACAGAAAATCTTGCAAAAGTGAATGCAGATGCTATTAAAAAAGTTAATACAGCTAATGCTGAAAAAGCTGCTGCTCAGGAAAAACTGGCTGCAGCTGAAACCAAATTAAAAAATGGAGAAATAGATGAGGAAGAATATCAAATACAAAAAGCAATTGAACTAGAAACTGTTAGAAAAAAGAATATTGAGATCGCAAGGGAAATAACCGGAACACTTGGTAGAAACAGTATTAAAAATCTAGCCATCGATTTAAGAGTGAGCCCGGAAACCAACTGGTACGGCGCAGCAAACCCAGATTGGTCATTGATTGATAAAAAAATTGAGGAAGTTAATAAATTTTATGATAAGTATATTGTTGAAATGCAAAAAAGTAATAATGCTGAGGGGGTTTCTATGTTGAGGACCGATAGAGTTTTTTATGTTGACCAGTTAAGAGAGGAGGGTGAGATGGTTAAGGAAGTTGATAAGTCTTACCAAGATCAAACAGTTAAAAGTAGGGACGCTGTGGCTAAAAGATTAAAATCATATCAAGAAGAGTATGCTTCTTATTCTACAGACCCAAGACTTGAAGAGCAGTACAAAAACCTATTGGAAATAAGAATTGCATACTTAAGAGAGTACCTTGAAAAAACATCAAAAACAATAAAGTAATATGCGAAAATCCACATTAATAATTTTTATCCTAATCATAATAGCCATCATAGCAGGAGGGGTATATTATTGGCTATTTTTTAAAGATACAATAACTACAAATAACGATAGTGTAAACACGACATCAAACCCCGTTGGATTCATACCACTCAATAACAACACCCCAACAACAAAAGATAACACTCCTACAAATACAATTCCTTCAACAACCACCGTTCAGGTAAATTATTCAAATCCTGAATTATTAATGCCAAAACTTAGAAAGATAAGCTCAGATCCTGTAGCAGGAATGTTCGCTAGTACAACAAAAGTCAAAACCTCACCGACCTCAACAACAACTATAGAAGTTACTTTATTAAGATATGTAGACAGAGGAACAGGTCATGTCTATCAGGCAAATAATATAACAACAGATATTGAGAAAATATCTAATACTACATTGCCCAAAATATATGAGGCGTATTGGAATAAAAACTTAACATTTAATATATTAAGATATTTAAAAGATAATACAGAGAATATTACCAATTTTTATGCTGAAATAAGAAAGGTGCCAAGTTCAATAGCTTCCTCAACAACCCCATATGAAATAAAGGGTAAATTTTTATCCAACTTTAATAATATTTCAATTTCTCCTTCTGGTGACAGAATATTCACATGGACAGTGGAGGGCGGGAAGGGTATAGGACATATTTCAACATTTGATGAGAAGACAAGAACAAAAATAGCAGAAACTCCATTAACCCAAATAAATACCGACTGGCCAGAGACATCAACAGTTACAATAACCACCAAAGGAAATTCTATAATAAATGGTTATACATATACCATAAACACTAAAACTGCTGATATGAGAAAAGTTATTGGCCCAATAAGAGGACTATCGTCAAAAATGAGTAGTGATGGTAAATATTTGATTTACTCTGAAGGTGGAAATACTATTGATACAAGAATACTGAATACTTCAAATGGAACAAGTACTGAGGTGATATTCAAAACTCTGGCTGACAAATGTGTATGGAGTAAGTTAAGAAGGAACGAAGTGTATTGTTCTGTTCCAACAGAAATTCCAGAAGGATCATATCCAGAAGATTGGTACAAAGGGTCTATTTCCTTCACAGATCAAATATGGGTGCTTAATGTATTAAATGGGGAGGTTCATCTACTCGCTAACCCTATAAATCTAACAAAATCATTGATTGATGCTACAGATCTTACACTTGATCCAAAAGAGAATTATCTGTACTTTATCAACAAAAGAGATCTTAGTCTTTGGTCTGTTGATCTAAATAAATAGATTCTAGCTATAGGGGCTGATGATTTCTGAGATGTTTCCTTACAACTATTTCTTGTCCTAATGTAAACAAGCTACTTATAGTCCAATATAGAGCCACCACAGCTGCAATCTTATATGAAATGAAAAATACCATTATAGGAAATATATATTTCATATTTTTCATCATATTTTGTGCCATATCCATAGCTGGATCATCGGATTTGACTGGTTTAGATGCAGATAATGAGAAATGTAATTGTAAATACTGAGCAACAGCTGCGATAATAGCTAAAATAATACTCTTTGAACCTATATCAACAATACCTAGAAAATTCATATCTATACTGGGAACGCTTACAAAGCTATAGAGTAAAGATTCTTTTACTTCTGGCAAACCAGAAGACATAAATATTTTATATAATGCAAAAATAATTGGTAACTGTATAAACAAAAAAAGAAAACTTGAAAAAGGATTTACACCTTTTTTCTTATATAAATCCATTACTGCCATTGCTTGTTGTTGTCTATCTGGTATCTCTCTTTTAATTCTATTTAATTCTGGCTCTATTTCTTTCATTTTGACTTGTGTAACAACAGCTTTTTTGGAAATAGGGAAAAGTATCAATCTAACTATAATTGTAAATATAATAACAGCAATACCAGCATCGATTCCTGGAATAACATCTATTAAATAAATAAGCCCGTTATAAAGAGGGTTAAAAACAAAATTATTATATAAATATGAAATCATAGATGCTATTCTACTTTAAAAAACCACTTTTAACAAAGCTTGATTCAATTTCATTTAATATAGCGTCTTGGCTTAATTTATCCACGCCAGATTTTGTAAAAATAATTATTTTATAACCATCCTGTACTCTACTAATCAGCTTTCTTATAGAAGAGAACACTTTTCTTCTAATTTTATTTCTATCAACTGCCTTTTTTAATACTTTTTTTGGTACAGAAACAGCCAAACGGGGAATACCTGTATCCTTAATATATCGAAAAAGGAAGAATTTCCCATTGGAAAAACCTCCTTTCTCTACAATTTCCTTAAATAAACTTGTATTTATCCTCAATAAACGAGGTAGCATATTAAACAGCTATTTTTTTGCGACCCTTTGAACGTCTTCTTTTAAGAACATTTCTTCCTGTTGAAGTCTTTGACCTAACAAGGAATCCATGTGTCTTTGCTCTCTTTCTTTTTTTTGGTTGATATGTAAATGACATAGTTATCTTACTATACATTACACAAATCAAAAATTCAAGGTTTTTGAAAAAAATTAAGTTCTCCACAACTTATCAACATGATTTTATACATTTCACAAGTTCTATATTTTATAAACAGGTATATACTTATTGTCATGAAAGATCATACTGAATTATGGAATCGTGCATTAATAGATATTGAGCTTGCTGTATCACAAGCTAATTTCTCTACATGGTTCAATGATACTTGTATAGTTAAAAGTGAAGAGGGTATTATTTATTTAGGAGTTCCTAATCCTTTTATACAACAATGGTTATACAAAAAATTTCACAATACAATACTCAAAGTTCTTAGACAACTCAATGAAAGCGTTAGGGCATTAGAATACATAATAATCAAAGAATCTGACAAAAAGAAGCTTGCAGAGAAGAAACCTCAACAGATAAGCCCTACAATATCAATGCCTTTGCAGGATTTCTATATAAACAAAGAAGATAATCTTAATCCAAGATATGTATTTGACTCTTTTGTTGTTGGTCCATTCAATGAACTTGCACATGCTGCATCAAAAGCAGTTGTAAAGAGCCCTGGATCAACATATAACCCATTATTTATATACGGAAATACAGGTCACGGCAAAACACACTTAATACAAGCAATAGGTAATCATATTAAAAAGGAATTTCCTCAAAAAAAGGTATTCTACCTAACATCAGAAAGGTTTGGTTCTGAATACTTCTCTTCATTACAAAATAATACAACACAAAAATTCAAAGAGAAGTATAGAAAATATGATGTAATCATAATGGATGATATACAATTCTTTGCTAGTAAAGAGAAATTTCAAGAAGAATTATTCCATCTATTTGAAACATTCTATAACACCAATAGACAGTTAGTATTCTCTTCAGATAAACATCCAAACTATATACCTGGACTTGAAGACAGACTTAAGTCTAGATTTGGAGCAGGTATGATAATTGATATTCCTGCACCAGATCAAGAATCAAGAATAGCAATTCTTAGGGCTAAAAGTTTAACAAATAATATAGATTTGTCCCCCGAAATACTAGATTTTCTAGCTACAAATATAGAAAGTAATGTCAGGGAACTAGAAGGAACTATAAATGCAGTTGTTTGTCAGACTCAACTCAAAAACAGACCTCTATCATTGAATGAGATCAAAAATCTAATCAAAAATAGCACAAAACCAAAGAAAAACATCTCAGTTAAAGATGTTATAAAGTTGATTACAGACTTTTACAATGTTAGTGAAGATATTATTTTTGAAAAAACAAGGAAAAAGGAGGTTGTTAAGCCAAGACAAGTAATTATGTATATTCTTCGCGAGGATTTCAACATATCATTTCCATCAATAGGCGAGAAGATGGGTGGAAGGGATCATACAACTGTCATACATTCATGTGAGAAAATTAAAGAAGATTTAAAAACAAATTCTTTGCTCATGAATGAAATATCACAGATAAGAGCGATGATGTGATGTTGATAAACATGTGAATAACCATGTTGATAAGCTCTTAGTTTAAGTTAATTATTTTGAAGAAAAATGTATAACCAAGTTAGTAAAATAGATGAGGTATGGAATTATTATAAAGTAATACACAGTTTAGTAAATAATATTATGGCTTCAAATATAATTAAAATTCATTTATCACCATATTCACAGCACTAATAATAACAATAAGTATCTATATATAAATAAAAGAAATATGAAAATAGAATGTTTACAAGATAAAATAAAGAGAGCTGTAGGTATAACAGAGAAGATAGCAGGTAAGCATATGACTTTACCCGTACTATCTTGCTTACTTCTAGATGCTAGTCAAAAAAATATTTTAACTATTAGATCTACTAATATTGATTTGGGTGTTGAAGTTAGTATTCCAGCAAAAATAGACGAAGAGGGAGTCTTTGCTGTGCCTGCACAAATATTGAATTCTTTCATAGGAGGCCTTATAGAGGATGAGAAGAGTATTAAGCTTGTATCTGATCAAAATAATATAAAAGTCCTCACTACGCGCAGTTCTGGAATAATTAAGACTATACCATCAGATGATTTCCCAAGTATTCCAAGAATTACTTCAAATAATTCTTTTTTGATTAATGGATCTGATTTTGCAAAAGGACTTAAATCTGTTTGGTATAGTTCATCATTATCAAATATAAAGCCCGAATTATCTAGTGTTTGTGTGTTTTGTGATGGGGAATTCGTTGTTTTTGTTGCTACAGACTCATTTAGACTTGCAGAGAAGAAGATTAAAATTAAAAAGAGTAAGGATTTTGGTCAAATTTTAATTCCTTACAAGAATATTTCTGAGATAATTAGAATTTTAGAAAATGTAAATGATGATGTTGAAGTTAATTTAGACAAAAACCAAATATCTTTTAGCTATAGCGGAGTTTATCTCATATCAAGGGTTGTTGATGGGGTATTTCCAGATTATAAACAAATAATACCTAAGTCTAATACAACAGAAGTTACTGTTTTGAAGCAAGATTTAATAAATAGTCTCAAATTATCAAATATTTTCTCAGACAAATTCAATCAGGTTAATTTTAAAATTGATATTAACTCCAAAAAATGCGAGATAAAAACAAAAAACAATGATATTGGTGAGAATGTATCAATTCTTGATTGTGTTATTAATGGTGAATCAATAGAGATTAATTTTAACTATAAATATATTATTGACTGCTTCCAGTCTATAGATTCTGATAGTGTAACTCTATATTTTAATGGATTAAATAGACCAATGATAATAATTCCAGTTTCTGATACATCATTTAGATATCTTGTTATGCCAATGAATAGATAATTATGAAACTTATAGGAAATTTTTTTGATAAATTTAATAATACTGCTATTAAAGAAATCAAAAAGAGAAATTATATCGCTGAAATAATAAAAGGGGAGACAGGCATCGTTATACCAATAGAAAAGATCAAGTTTACTTCTTCAGGTATTAAACTAGAGCTAAACTCAATAGAAAAGAATCAAATTTATATTAAAAAACAGAGAATAATAAAATTAATTTCAGACAAAGTTCCAAATATAAGAATAAAAGATATTAATTAGACTCAATATTTATATCCTGAGTCGCTTCAACTCTATTTAACACCGCATCAAATGTTACAACTTTTATAATATTTTTATTTTGTGTAACTCCAGAATCATCCGGAATAAAACTTAGTGTGTAAGGATTCTTCTCACTTGTTGTAATGTATTTATTGTTTATATACAGTTCCGATTTTTTTATCGGATATTTACCACTATAGTTTATTTGAACACTAATTCTAGATTTTGATGAGACTGTTTCGTTTGATTTTGGAGATATTATGTTTGTTTTTGGAATATTCTCTGGTATATGAACATTGTCAGTTTCTGTAGGTATTTCAGTTGTATTTATTTCCTTGAAACTTGGATTGCTTATTAACCATTCATCAAACCATTTTCTTACTCCGTATTCCCAATATTCATATTGAGAATCTTGTTTTGGATCTTTTGGTATATCACCATTTGGATTAGATTTATCAACCCAATGTAGAATACTATGTACACTAGGAATAACTACTTCTTGTTGTAACTCTTCTGGCGTAAGATCGGTAGCAAGTTTTTTTGATATTAAATCTATTTTGTAAGATATTCCACCTTTCCAAATATTTCTCAATACCGGCTTAATATCAGGTGAATCTGGCTCGGGATTTTTGAATGTTTCTTTTTCAAGAGATCTGTTTATCTCACTCATAAAGGCACCCCAAACGGGAGTGATAATAAGTCCAGCAACCTTTCTATCCATAGGTGTATTATCGTTCTTACCAGCCCAAGCACCCACAACTATGTTTGGCGTGTATCCCTCAATCCAAACGTCTCTATAATCGTTTGTGGTACCTGTTTTTACAGCTACTTGTCTGTTCAGATTATTAACTATAGGTTTTATACTATCAACCATAACCTTTGGATCAGAAAGAATATTACTGATTTGTCTTGCGGGTTGAGGTGGTATTGCTTGTGTTGGATTTGTCTTAAATTCTTCTAATACATTACCCTTAGAATCTTCTATTCTAAGTATAGATCTGTATGGATTTCTTATTCCATCGTTTGCAAATACACCATATGCACTTGTTAATTCTAGTAGGGAGACCTCTCCACCTCCCAGAACTAGAGTCAGTCCGTATCTATTAGGATCTTTAAGACTTGTTATACCCATTGACTCCGCTGTTTCTATTGAATCTTTGATTCCAGCCAAATATAGAGCTTTAACTGCCGGTATATTTCTTGATCTAGCCAAGGCCTTTCTAATTGTTATAGGACCTTCATACAGCAGGTCATAATTCTCAGGAGAATAGCATTTATTAACTTTATCATTTTCATCTTTTAGTTTTCCTTCTACTGTACATTGAGTTGAGAATTCTGTTTTTACATCAAAAAGAACCGTCTCTGGTGTATATCCTTTCATAAATGCTGTGGCATATACAAAAGGCTTAAATGTTGATCCTGGCTGTCTATATGCTGTTGTTATGTTGAAGTTACCTTGTATTTCTTTATCAAAATAATTTCTAGAACCAACCATTGTAAGAATATCTCCAGTTTTTGGGTCTATTGCTACCATAGCGGTGTTACTTGCATTATATGAAGATGCTAATGTGGGGGCGAAGTTGCTTATAACTTTCTCTGCTTTCTCTTGATAATCATAGTTTAGAGTAGTTATAACTCTTAGACCACCTTCTTCAACAGCACTCTCACCATATTTGTTTACCAAAAGATCTTTAACAAATAGGGAAAAGTGTGGAGCCCTTATTCCAGTAGTATTCTTTTCTAAAAACTTAACTTTTTCTTTTAATGCTTCTTTATATTCATCTGAAGTTATAAAGCCATTCTCTTTCATTTTTAATAAAACCAATTTCTGTCTAGCATCTAGTCTATCTTTGTTCTGTCCGTATGGAGAATAGAATGTTGGTGCTTGTGGTATAGCTCCTAGATAAGCAGCCTCAGCAAGACTTACGTCTTTAGATGATTTACCAAAGAAGAGCTTACTTGCTTCTTCAACTCCATATATATTGCCTCCATACGGACTTTCGTTTAGATATGTATTTAATATCTGATCTTTTGTCAGAACTTTCTCTATCTTGATAGCTAATATCCATTCTTTTAATTTTCTAGTTATTGTTTTGTCTTTTGTGAGTACTGCATTCTTTATAACTTGTTGAGTAATAGTAGATCCACCTTGGGTTAGTCCAGATCCAGGAGTTAGATTTGCAAGAATAGCTCTTAGAATGGCTGTTGGCTTGATTCCTATATGTTGATAGAATTCAACATCCTCAATTGCGATTGTCGCATTCTTTATATTTTTTGAAATATCTTCAAAAGCCACAACGGTTCTTTTTGAATCATTGTGTATATCATATAGAAGTATCTCTCCAGTCCTATCAAAAATTTTTGTTGATTGGGTAACCTTTCTTGCTTCAAAAGCGCTCAGATCAGGTATTTGAAGTGTTGAAAACCATATTATCGCAACACTAGCAGATATAAAACCAAATGATAGTATAAGTAATACCAGGGGTCTTAGTAGTTTCCAAGCGAGTGTGTTAAAAAACCGCTTTTTTCTGGACATTTCGAAATTTTACCATAAATATGGTACATTACATAGTACATATTATGTTTGGAATAAATAAAACAAAAATAAATATTGATGAAAAAGAGATAGAAAATATTTTGACCAGAGGTGTTGAGAATATTTTCCCTAATAAAGATTTTTTAAAAAGTAAATTATTAAAAGGCGAAAGACTAACTTTCTATTCAGGAATTGATCCAACAGGAACTTCTTTACATCTTGGACACACTATTCCACTCAGAAAACTGGCGGAATTACAAAAATTAGGACATAAGATTATATTTTTAATAGGAGATTTCACTGCTATGATTGGTGATCCTACAGACAAGTCAGCAGTAAGGAAAAAGCTAACACGCGAAGAGGTTCTACATAATTGTAAAGAATATCAAAAACAAGCAGAGAAGTTCGTCTCATTTAAAGGTGATAATAAAGCAGAACTAAGATTTAATTCTGAATGGTTGGACAAAATGAATTTTGTAGATGTATTAGAATTAGCATCACAAATGACAGTTGATCAAATGCTAAAGAGAGATATGTTCGCTAGAAGAATAGAAGAGAATAAGCCAATTTACATTCATGAATTCATGTATCCCCTTATGCAGGGTTATGATTCTGTGGCAATGGATGTGGATGGGGAGATTGGTGGTAATGATCAGACATTCAATATGCTTGCAGGAAGACATTTATTAAAATCCATTAAAGACAAAGAGAAATTTGTTATAGCTACAAAACTTCTAACTGATTCAACTGGCAAGAAGATGGGTAAGACAGAAGGAAATATGGTAAGTCTAAATCAAACCCCAGAAGAAATGTTTGGCAAAATAATGAGCTGGTCTGATGGACTTATAATTCCTGGTTTTGAAGTTTGTACAGGTATTTCTGTTGAAGATATAGAAACAATACAACAATCAATAGAGTCAGGAGAGAATCCAAAAAATCACAAAATTAGACTTGCAAAAGAAATAGTAAGTATGATTTATGACAAGGATTCTGCTGATAAAGCATATATAAATTTTGAGAACACTTTCTCAAAAGGTGAAATACCAGAAGATACAATGGAGATTGAATTATCAAAAGATTCAAGCATCAGAGATGCTATTGTTAAAGCGGGTATTGTTGTATCAAATTCAGATTGGAGAAGACTTATAGATAGCAATGCAGTTACTCATGCAGGTACAGAAGAAATAATTAACGATTCAAATATAAAAGCTAACAAAGATTGTGTTCTAAGAATTGGTAAAAAGAGATTTGTAAAAATAATAGTTAAGTAAAAAAGACCCGTACGGGTCTTTTTTACTATTCTTCCCATTTATCTTTAAATGGATTTACCTCGTCATCATCTAGAAGCCCATCATCATCCTCTTCATCACCAAATATATCTTCTGTAATTGAAGAGTCTGTATCTACAACTTTCTCTTCGTCATCTAACAATATTTCTTTCTCTTCTTCCTCTCTGGTAACACTTTTCTTTGGTTTTGTTTCAATTTTTTTTGCTTTTGGCATATTTTTATCTAAATTTCGCGAATAATTATTTTTAGATTTAATATTTGTAACAAAACTACAAAAATTTTGCAAATCAATAATGTTGTGGATAAAGTTATCTTAATTTCGATCCCAAATGGGCCTGGCAGGTAATAGCAACTGCTATAGCATCATATTCATCATCCAGAGCTTTCTTACTTTTCATTTTAATAAGCAAAGGTATTATTTTGATTATTTGAGATTTGTCGCTTCCTCCATGTCCTGTAACTGCTACTTTTATCTGTGGTGGACTGTATTCATGTATTCCCATACCCGCAAGCATTGCTTCATATGATATTACACCTCTTGCCTCAGCAACTTTCATGGCAGTTTTGTGGTTTTTAGTTATAAACAAAGATTCAATGGCAAGTATTTTTGGAGAATACCTTTCAATTATTTCTTTTATCCTCTGCCCAATGTCTTTTAATCGAGTATGAAAATCATCTTTTGTTGATGTTAGAAAGCATTCAGAATGTAATAGTGATTTATCTTCAATCACTGCAATTCCAATTCTGTCGTATCCCGGATCAATTCCAAGTATTATCATTTTTACTCTGCATTAGTAAATACTTCTTGAACCTCATCATTCTCTTCAAGTTCTTCAACTAATAGTTGAAGTTTCTCTATATCTGCATCTTCAAGGGGAATGGTAGTTGAAGCAACTATACCTTCTGCGCCTTTTGTAAATGCCCAAGAAGCACTACCTGGGGAAGCGAGTTCAGAACCATGTCTTGCCAATATCGCTTTGACTTCTTGAGCTGCTTTATTTCTATTGTCTGTAAGCGCTTCTATCAATATTGCTACTCCTCCTGGGCCATAGGATTCGTAAGTGATGTTTTCCATAGCTGCTGAATTATCTGTCGTTGCTTTCTTTATTGCTCTCTCTATCGTGTCGTTGGGCATATTTTCTTTCTTGGCTTTCTCTATTGCAAGAGAAAGACCTGGGGATCTCAAGTTACCACCTGCTTTCTTTGCCTCTACTGTTATAAATCTAACTAATTTACCAAAAACCTTACTCTTTTTTGCATCATTTGCAGCTTTTTGATGTTTAATTTTTGAAAATTTATTATGTCCAGCCATATTGTTTTATTATTATAATAATTTATTTGATTTAATCTTTAGGTGATTAAAAGCTTTTTCAGTCGCTATTCTACCTTTTGGTGTTCTTTCAAGCAAACCTAGTTGTATAAGATATGGTTCATAGACCTCTTCTATTGTTGCTTGTTCTTCTGAAAGTGCAGCGGATATGGTATTTAGTCCTACTGGACCACCGTTAAATTTATCTATTATTGTTTTTAATATATCTCTATCAGCATTATTAAGCCCTAGAGCATCAACTCCAAGCATGTGCAATGCTTTATGAACTATTTCTTTTGTTAATTGAGACTTTTCTATTTGAGCATAATCACGGCATCTCTTTAAAAAGTAATTTGCTGTTCTAGGGGTAAATCTACTTCTCTCTGCAATTGCTCTGGTAGCATCATCATGAATATCTATGTCTAATATTTTAGAAGATCTTTTTATTATTTCGCCTATTTCATCTTCGGTATAGAATTCAAGCTTAAATACGCCACCAGAGAATCTAGATCTAAGCGGGGAAGATATCATAGCTATTCTTGTTGTGGCTGCTATAAGTGTAAATGAGGGAAGTTCAAGCTGAATTGTTCTTGCGGAAGGGCCCTTGCCTATAATAATATCCAAAGTGCCACTTTCCATGGCAGGATATAGGATTTCTTCTATAGATTTGTTGAGTCTGTGTATTTCATCAACAAAAAGAATGTCTCCATGAGAAAGATTTGTAAGAATTGATGCAAGATCTCCAACTTTAAGTATTGCTGGTCCAGAAGTAACCTTCATTTGAGCGCCTGTTTCCTTTGCTATTAGATGAGCAAGAGTGGTCTTGCCTAATCCAGGTGGACCATAGAATAATATGTGTTCTGGTGGATGATTTCTCTCTTGTGCGGCGGTCAAAAGTATATGCAAATTGTCTTTTATAGATTTTTGTCCAATATAATCTGCCCATCGAGAGGGACGAAGGGTCTGGTCTAGATATCCGGTCTCCTTTATAGAGTCCTGAACGGCTTTGTTTTTATCACTTGACATAAGTATTAATATATGCTAAGCTTTCACTAGTTCACTCAGTATCAGATTCATAAATCTCTAAACAATATAGACTGTTTACTCAGCCTATCTGATGTAGTGTTGAGGACATTCTGGTCTTCACCCCGTGTGTAGCACTGGGGTTATCCTTGAGACTACGTTTAACTTTTGGTGATCGCATTGAAAGTATTGTTTAGAGATTCATGCACCTGATTCTCGTTTAATAACTTTTCGCTCTTACTACTAATAATATTACTATCATTTAACAAATTTTCAATTGACACATGATTTTTTGTGCTTCGTAACTTTATTCTATTGTTATCACTCTCTCTAATTCGTCTATAGATGTTATTCCTCTTAATATTTTTATGATCCCATCCTGTTTCATTGTCAGTATTCCTTGATTTGCAGAAGCTTTCTCTACTTCGTCTTCACTTGGATTCATTTCAATAACACTATCTACTTCAGGACTCATTTTTATTCCCTCATAAATTCCAATTCTACCTTTGTATCCTGTTTGATTACATTTGTCGCACCCATTTGCTTCAAATATGTTTGCGGGCATCGGTGGTATCTCACTCTTATCAAAAATAGTTGCTAGTACAGAATCTATTTCTGCTTTTATATTTCCATCAATAGCCAATGGTTTCTTGCAATGCTCGCATAATTTTCTAACCAGTCTTTGAGCCAATACAATATTTATTGCTGAACTCATGATTTTGGAATTTATTCCTAGGTCTATGAGGCGGGGAAAGGCACCTGCAGCGCTATTTGTGTGTAGTGTAGAGAAAACCAAATGTCCTGTTAGGGATGAGTTGATTGCAATAGCAGCTGTCTCACTGTCTCGGATCTCTCCGACCATTATTATGTCAGGATCTTGTCTAAGTGCTGATCTCAATCCGTCCAAGAATGTATAACCTTTATCATTTGTTTGTGTTTGTACTATTCCAGGTAAATGATATTCAATAGGGTCTTCAATTGTAATAATTTTAACTGAAGGATTGTGAACTTTTTTCAAAAATGCATATAGAGTAGTAGTTTTACCTGAACCTGTAGGACCTGTTGTAAGCAACATTCCATTTGGCTTTACTATTTCTTTTTGAATTATTTCTAAAAGTTTATTTGGAATACCTAATTCTTCCATCGGTACACCAATGGATTTTGGATTTAATATACGTAATACTATGGACTCATTGTAAGCCCCAGGTAATATAGATGTTCTTATTTCAATATCTGTATCTTTGATATGAACACTAAATCTTCCGTCTTGAGAATCTTTTTTAATATTAAGTTTTAATCCTGATAATAATTTTATTCTTGAAAGTAGAAGGGAATAGGTGTCTTTATCAAAATCCATAAGTTTAACCAATACTCCATCAAGTCTGTATCTTAATCTTATATAATTCTCTTCAGGTTCAATGTGAATATCTGAAGCATCTGTTGCAATAGCACCTGCTATTATTGTTTCCAGTATTCTAGAAACTCTATAGCTCTTTTTCATTGAAAGAGTGTTTTCTATTATTGATACAACATCTGGAATACTTTTTGCTTTATCCATGATTGTTGCTATTTCGTCACTGGCTATTTCTAGAGAGCCAGCTTTACTTTCATAAGCGAAAGATAGGTCCTTATAAGCATTCCAAGCCCTCTCTAGACTTGCTGTTGATGCCAAATATATAGTTGGTTCATATCCTTTGTTTTTAATATCATTAATTATCTCTGCAATAGCTGAACTGTCAGGGTTTCTAACTGCGATTTTTATTTTTTTATCTACAAGAGCGAATGCTGCAATCTTTTTTTCTCTAGCGACTTTCTCTTCAATAAATCTCAAAGCATCTGTATTTATTGATATAACAGATAAATCTACGTATTCAATATTGTATTTTGCAGAAAGTAGCTGAACTAATTCCTCCTCCTCTCTTTTGTGAAGTTCGCTTAATTTTCTTTTTTGTTTATCCTCGTCAAATTCGATCATATTGTGTTTATTATATCGTATTTATTGACAAAACATAATTGGAAGAATAGTCTATCTGAAGAAAGGAAAATAAAAGATGAAATACCTGATACTTGTAAGACATGGAAAGGATAAGATTGAAGGCGATCTCAGTGATGAAGGCAAGGAACAGATTGCCAGATTGACCGACTCACTTAAGTCAATAATTCCTGCTGGTTCAATCGTTAAGGTTTTGACGTCCAGAATTACTAGGGCTAGACAAAGCGCGGAGCTTATCATGGGAAATCTTAATCTCTCTGAATTAAATGAAGCCCCGATTCTTTCCAGCAATCTAAACATTCATGACCCAAAAATCATGGTTCGTTTGCGAAAGTTTGCAGCGTTTGTTAAGAAAGAATCCGCTAGGGTTGACGTTTTGATTCTGGTTACGCATTTCCCTCAAACTGAACTTTTCCCTCCATATTACGGAAGTAAAGTTGTGAAAACCAGTGGATTTCTGAGTTGTGGAGCTGAAAACGGTGAAGCAGTATTGATTTGTTGTGAGGAGAAGTCATGTCGCTTAATTCCAGCAAAACAGGCGTAGTATTGACTATATCGTCAAGATGTAGTATAATACTAGTAGTATGAAATTGATGATCTTTGTGATTCTGTCGTTTTTCGTCCTGACCTCTACCGGCTGTGCTGGTAGTAAGTGGTGGTCTGGAATTGGTGCTGGAAGAACTGCTGGTGTTGACGATTTGCCGGCAGGTTCTATGCCCGCTTCTAGGATTGGGGAGGTAGCTCCCTACAAGTACCGCTCCTACGAAAGTTGGAGTGGGGGTGCTTACAAGGAATCAGGCATGGTGGTAAACATCCAAAAAGTGTACTTTCGGGATGGTCGTATCACCTACTATACTTCTAAAACAGAGTTCACTTATAGGGGTAGTTGGGTAAATGTTGATCGCATCGAACGCTACCAAGGTGTCGTCGACGACCCAGCAGGCTGGAAGGCAGCTGGAATCGTCTATGGGCCCAAGCGGCCAAACTTCAAGAAGTGACCCTTTTCACTTCTCACAACTGGCGCATCTCTCACGAGAGCGC
>CAZVVX010000003.1:36112-44194 GCA_964631035.1 uncultured Candidatus Saccharibacteria bacterium
TTCAAGAAGTGACCCTTTTCACTTCTCACAACTGGCGCATCTCTCACGAGAGCGCCGGTTTTCTTTTTTTATGATATATTTTGATTATGAAATCAATCACCACTCACTCTGTAGAAGAAACACAACAATTCGCCAAGGAATTTCTTCTTTCATTAAGTCCTCAAGAATCAGAAGCAACTGTAGTGGGGCTTTATGGAAATCTGGGTGCAGGTAAAACTACATTTACACAGTATGTTGCTCGAGAACTCGGTATTACTCAACCCATTACGAGTCCAACCTTTGTTATAGAGAAAATTTATGAGATCAAGCACAAGAGTTTCGCTAGATTAATTCATATTGATGCATATAGATTGGAAGGAGGAAGGGAATTGCAGAATTTGAATTTCGAAGAATTAGTATCGAGCAGGAACAATCTTATTTTTATAGAATGGCCCGAGAATGTAAAGGATATTCTGCCAGATAATCATATAAAACTATTTTGCGAGTTTGTCGATGAGAATTCTAGGAAATTTGAGTTACAATAGTGTTATGTCAGATACAACTAAAAAAAGACTAGTATTGTTAGATGCTCACGCCATTCTGCATAGGGCTTATCATGCTTTGCCTGACTTCGCTTCGTCTAAGGGTGAGCCTACCGGTGCATTGTATGGATTAACAACAATGCTTATTAAGATTGTTGATGAATTGAAGCCAGATTATGTTGTTGCTTGTTATGATCTTCCTGGACCAACTTTCCGAAATGAAGTGTATAAGGATTATAAGGCTGGAAGAAAGAAAGCTGAGGATGATCTAGTGTCACAAATGAAAAGATCTAGAGATATTTTCATTGCTTTTAATATCCCTATATATGACAAAGCAGGGTTCGAGGCTGATGATATGTTGGGAACAATAGTTGAGAAATTAAAATCAGATAAAAATGTAGAAATTGTAATTGCGTCTGGTGATATGGATACTCTTCAACTGATCAAAGGCAAGAAAGTACAAGTGTATACTCTAAAGAAGGGAATCAAGGACACTATTCTGTACGACGAAGAAGCAGTTAAAGAAAGATTCGGATTTGACCCCATTCAACTTATCGACTACAAGGGTCTAAGAGGTGACCCTTCCGACAATATAATTGGTATCAAGGGTATAGGGGAGAAAACCGCCACAACCCTCATCTCAACATTCGGCACAATTGAGAATATTTATAAAGAATTAGAAAAGGGAAATGAAAAAAAGTTTAAAGATATAGGTATAACAGAGAGAATAATTGGCTTGTTAAAAGAAGGTAAAGAAGAAGCAGAGTTTAGCAAAATGCTGGCCACAATAAGAAGAGATGCACCCATTGATTTTGTTTTACCAAAGCCATTTAAAGAAAGTGTTGATTTGGATAAATTAAACAATCTATTCAATGAGCTAGACTTTAGAAATATGCTTACAAAGCTAAAATCTTCGTTTGGAATTGAGAATTTGCAGACAGATAAGCAAGAAGAAATTAAAGAAGAAATAGATGAATTAGAGTTAAAAAAGATTTTTATAGCTATTTGGCTTTTGAATTCTAATTTAACTGATCCAAATATTGAAGATATATATGCTTTTGCTAAAGTCAGAGAATTCAAGAAAGCAAAGCAAATAATTTTTAATGAATTAGACAAAAGAGGGTTGATGAAAGTTTATTCTGATATAGAAGAGCCACTCATTCCTATAATAGAGAAAATGGACAGTAAGGGGGTAAAAATAGACAAAAATTTCCTTAAGGATTTATCAAAAACCTATCATACAGAATTATCAAAACTAGAGAAAAAGATCTGGGAATATGCTGGAACAGAATTTAATATAAATTCACCAAAACAGTTAGGTGAAATACTTTTTGACAAAATGGCTTTAACAGCAAAGGGATTAAAAAAGACTTCTGGTGGTGCTCGTTCTACTAGAGAATCAGAGTTGGAGAAATTAAAAGATTCGCATCCTATTATTTCATTACTTTTTGAATACCGAGAATTACAAAAATTGCTTTCAACCTACATTGATACTATTCCAGAATTACTTGATAAGAACAATAGACTTCATGCACATTTCTTGCAAACGGGTAGTACTACGGGTCGTATGGCTTCACAAGGTCCAGGGTTGCAAAATATTCCTATAAAGACTGATCTGGGTAGAGCTATTCGCAAGGCATTTATAGCAGAAGATGGATTTGTTCTTACTGCTTTAGATTATTCTCAGATTGAATTGAGAGTCGCTGCTTTCTTGTCGGGAGATGAGAAGCTTATTGATATTTTTAAAAGAGACGAGGATGTACATTCTGCTGTGGCCTCAGAAGTTTTTGAAGTGCCTATTGATAAAGTTGATAGGGAAATGAGAAGAAAGGCTAAGATCATAAACTTTGGAATACTTTATGGAATGGGTGTTACAGCATTGAGGAAAAATTTGGGTGAAGAGACAGAAAGATCTGAAGCGCAGAAATTCTATAATGACTATTTCGCCAAATTCTCAGGTCTTGCTAGTTATTTAGATAAAGTGAAAGCTGAAACAGCTAGAAAGGGTTATACAGAGACATTCTTCGGTAGGAGAAGATATTTTGAAGGTATAAATTCTAAATTGCCCTTCATTAAGGCAATGGCAGAGAGAATGGCCATCAACGCTCCTATTCAGGGTACAAATGCTGATATTATTAAGATTGCAATGAAAAGAATAGATGACTATATAACAAGAGAAAAATTAGCCGATAAAGTCTTTCTCATTCTTCAGGTACATGATGAATTGGTCTATGAAATAAAAAGCGAAATCGCAGAGAAAGTCTCTAAAGAAATAAAGGAAATAATGGAAACAATAATTGATCCGAAAGACACGAGAGGAATAAAGTTAAAGGCAAATTATGCTATCGGTAATAATTGGGGAGAGTTAAAATAATATTATGCTATATTTTTTCTATGGTACAGATATAGACAAAGCTAGATCAAAATCACATGATCTCGTCGATTCATTAAGGAAAAAGAAATCAGACGCATCTTTTTTTATTTTAAATTCTGAAAATTTTAATAGTAATATCCTACAAGAATATATAGGAGGACAGGGATTATTTTCTAATAAATATATTATTTTTTTAGATAGAATATGTGAGAATAAAGAAATAAAAGATGAATTTTTAGATTTTATAAAACCGATTTCTGAATCTGAAAATATTTTTGTCTTACTTGAAGGTAAATTAGACAAGGCAACAGCTACAAAAATTGAGAAAAAAAGCGAAAAGTTTTTGAAATTTGATCTAACAGAGAAGTCTCTTAAAAAAGATTTTAATGCATTTGGTCTAGCTGATGCTTATGCAAATAGAAATAAAAAAGACGCATGGATTCTATACAGACAAGCGATAGATAATGGAGAAGCACCAGAAGCATTGCATGGAATGATATTTTGGAAATTAAAAACAATTCTACTTTCGGGCGGTAATAATATTTGGAAAAAAGAAGATTTAATTCTTTCATTAGAAAAATTGATTGATATATATCATTTATCAAGAAGGGGACAAGGAGAGTTAGAGAATAGCTTGGAAATATTTATTCTGTCCTAGGTATCCAAAAACTGAATGTACTACCCTTACCAATACCACCTGACTCAGCCTGGATCTTGCCCTTATGTCTGTTTATTATTTCTTTTGCAACAAATAGACCTATTCCCATACCTTCTGTGTCCATTGATCTAGCTTCTTCGGTTCTATAGAACTTTGAGAATATAAGTTTAATTTCATTTGGATTTATACCAATGCCATTATCCTTAACAGAGAAAAGTATTCTGTCATGATCAATTACATTTCTGACATTAATATTGCCTCCTTCTTTTGTATATTGAATTGCATTCTCAATTATTGTTTTTATTACGAATTTTATATGTGCTGAATCACACATTGTTTCAAGATCATCACTTATCTCTGTAGTTAGACTTATTTTTTTAATTTTAAATTGATGCTTAACAATTTCTAGAACTTCTCTTGTGATTTTGTCTATGCTATTTCTCTTAATGTTATATCTATGTGAAAGTGATTCCGTCTCAGAAGATGTAGCCAATAGATCTGTTAGTTCTACCAATTTCTCGGTTGATTTCCTAATGTATTCTATCTGTTCCCGTGATTCATCACCAATATCTGTATTTGAAAGATTCTCTGTAGCCCACTTTATCCCTGTTAATGGTGTGCGGAATTTATGTGTAACAGTTGTGATAAATTCATATCTCAATAGATCACCCTTACGTAGATTTCTCCAAACAACAATACTAATACTTACTGCTAATACAGAAGATATCATTGCTGTAATCCACGTTGGATATCCAGGGAAAAATAATTCAATCCATTTATTTGAGTAGTTTAATAATATTATTATACCTCCAACAATTCCTATACTTAATGAATAATAGAATGCTTGTTTGGCTATGACTTTAATATTAAATAATTCATATTTCAAACCCGCATACATAAATGGTATTGAGAATATAAATGCAAATGACATTCCCCATATTGGATCAATCAAAATATCATAGACCAAAAAGTTAGGCATAAAACCTATAGCATAAGCAACAATTATTATTATGGAGAAATATCTGTATTGATTTTTGTCATAATCTGATTTTGATTTATCATGTGCTTCAATCAATTTGTACAACATATATGGCACAGCGACCAAATTTAAAAATACTATTCTTATCCAGTTTAAATATCCTGGCACATAATAGTTGGGGAAGTACATCTTTGGTGTAGAGGGTAATAGGAATAAGTCAGGGAGTATACTAAATCCTATTATAAAGATAAAACTTGAAATGTATAAGAATTTAATAAAACTTTTGTATTCAACATCTTTTTTAATTAGAGCTAATACTGCGTGAATATTTGTTGTACCTATAAGGAACATGGATAGATTAAACATCAGAACAAATCTTGATAGAAGTGGGTCAGAGACATTCACGCCGACTACATGTGATACTACGAATACAATTACAAAAATCACTGTGGATCCTATGGCAAGATTTAGTGTTTTGCCTCTACCATTTAGAAATATAAAAAGCGCCATCCCGCATAGTGCTATTATTGAAATTATTGAGACGGTGTTGTGTATGAACAGATACATTTGTTTATGATAATTTTATTATATCATAAAGGAGATTTGGTGATGTTTATTTCTTTTCAGATAATATTTGTAAATTATTAAACCAGAAATACAAAGATAGCAAAGCAACTATTATAAAAGTTAATTCAAATTTATTTAGTGAAATGAGGATTATAGACAAACTAAATACTAAAATTCTTCCAAGTATAGTTGGAATTTCTCGAAGTACTATAAATTGAGCGTCATAATTTCTTGCTCTATTAAACATAACTGAGATATATGACATAGAAAATATACCAATAGACAATCCTCTTAGGGTTGTAATTATATAAAGCATAAGCGGTGTGGGGCTATAAATTGCAATAAAATAAGATGCAGTCCATGTTAGTGTGGTGAGTATTGCTCCAAATCTTATAACTTTATTTGTGTGCCATTTATCAATAAGGTGTCCTGTAAGATGGGTAACAAGTATACCAACTATACTTGATATAACTCCCAAAATACCAAGATCTAAAACAGTTAATCCTGTTATAAAAATAAATAATAACCAAATAATACCTGCGTCCTGTCCTAAATTGTCAAAAATTTCGGGCAGAATAAAATGCTTATTATTTCTAACAATATCTGACACTGACTTTCTTTTGAATTCAAAATTAGTTTTCTCATGTGAAAGGGGAATTACAGGAATAATAGAAATTATTATAAAAAGTAATGATAATGCAAATAAAATATTGTAACCAAATTTTGTAATAACAAGCGCTGCTATCAATGGAATTGCCATTCCTACGATAGAACCTATATTTGATATTAAAGCCAATGAAGATCCGATATTGTTTGAACTTGTTTTCCTTATCGTTAGGATATTGTATGGAATCCAAAAGAATGCAGACTCAAGGCCACTAATAATACCCAGAATGAATAATAAGAAAGGGTAAGTTGGTAGGAAATGTAAACCAGCAAAAAATATTGTAATTAAAGCTAGTCTGATATACCAAACTCTTACAAGTCCTATAGTATTAGATATAAATATAGCTAAAAATGCTCCTAATAGTAGCGAGGAGTGGTGGACAATAAGCCAAGTTATAACTATTTTTAATGAGAATCCTAGTTCAAGTAAATATATGGGAATAAATATTCCAATCAAACCAGTCCCAATACCTAGTATGGTATTCATTAGGACAATTCTTTGAAAGTCAGTGAGTTTCATTTTTTGAGAATAATATATTTTAATGTGATTTTAACAAAATTAATTTTTATAAACAAATTTTAAACAAAACAAAAGCCCCGCACCAAACGAGGTACAAGACCTTTGTTTGTATGCGGGGGCAACTATTTGGCCCACTTATCCTTGATATTTTTCAGAACCTCAAGAAGTGATTTCTGATCATCTTCTGAGAGTGTCCAGAGAACATCGTTCTCAAAGTCGAACCATGCGTTGGTTGATGGGGTGGGTCCCCAGATCTTAATACCCAACCTTGACTTAATAACATCATCAAAGTGGGTACGCTCTTTGAGGCGGAGATCGTTCTCCGCGAGTTGTTGGAGGTATTGCCGGTAGTCTTGGAAGGGGAAACCTTCCTTGGCAACCATGTATACCCTGACTTTCTTTGCACCTACTATGATCGCTGTTATTTGCTTGTTTAAGCTATACACATAATCATTTCCTAATTCTAGGAAAACCGCTATATGTGTGTGCACATTACCTGATCCATTGACAATAATTACTATATGTGCTTTAATTGATTAATACCATATTTTTTGGTGACCGTTAATGAGTCCTTCTCTGGCTCATATCGCAAGACATCGACTGTCTCGATGCAGCGATCCATACAGGTAACGGGAAATCTCTTGAAAGGAGATAAAAATGAGACAGTACATTGTTAACCTCACGAACCACCTCATTGGCAAGAACAGGTACGACGCTACCTTTTACCGGATCAACAATCTGGAGAAATTTGTTGAACACGTGAAGACCGATCTCGAGGCAGGTGACGTTCGGACCATGTCTCCCGCCAAACTTGGTGAGATCATGTGTTCGTTTGAAGTCGGTGATGTTGTGGCGGGCAAGGAGGATCTGTTCAATGGCGTCCACTTCAGTGGCGACTGCGAAGAGATGCTCCGCGAACTCGTTTCGCTCTGCCTCGCTTATGCGATCAGGGAGCGGTTCAGCGATGAGCGCATACCTGGCATTCCCAAGTGGGAAGGCCGTTTGCCCAGCTTCCACGCTAGTGCAAGAAAGGCTATCGATAGTCTGGTGGCCCGTCGCAACCGAAGGAACTAACGTGAGAAGCTCTTAGGAGCGAAATTTAGCCCCGTCCCAGTAATGGTGTTCGGGGCTTTCTCATTTTATAGAAATTCAAATTATATTTTTGTGCCAAATATAGGCCTCTTGTTCTATTTGTTGTAAAAAGGGAGATTTAGCTTTTCTATAAGCTGGATAATCATCTGGATGCTTCAAGTGACTTCTCTCTTTCACATTAGCATACTCCTTTGCCTTTTCAGGGAATGTGCGAAAAAAATCACGCATTACTAAAAATTGCCGCTCTTTTGGAGAGCCCGCTTCGCAGACATGAATATTTTCCGTTTTACTTCCGTCGCTCGAAGTTTTAAAGAAAATAAGCGTATTCGGTGCAATATAATTTTCACCCCACTTATATCCAGCATCCACCATAGCCTTCTTTTCTTCGGAAAAATCCTCGATCTTCTCCACAACTATTAAAGTATCGATTATTGGCTTTGCCTTCATGCCAGGAATAGACGTACTACCAACATGTTCAATTTTTAACGCTTTTTCTTTGAAAATAAGTTGCAAAAAATTCTTAATCTGTTCGAATTTTTCGATCCAAGCTGGATCATAATTTTCCAAATGATATTTTCTTTTGATTCTTTTATCGAGATTCATGTTTTATAATTAATCCCATTTTGGGAATTTTACTTCAAATCATCTAATTTGTGCGCCTAGTTGGAATCGAACCAACGACCCACTCCTTAAAAGGGAGATGCT
>CAZVVX010000004.1:0-37926 GCA_964631035.1 uncultured Candidatus Saccharibacteria bacterium
TAGAGCAATCGCTTTGCAAGCGAAAGGTCAGGAGTTCGAATCTCCTCGGGTCCACCACGAAAGAAAAAGCTGGCTGATGCCAGTTTTTTCTTTTGTCTTGGATCTTGAGATTAGATGAGAAAGCCGGACTGAGCGAAGGCGAAGGAGGCGGGGTCGCGGGCGAGGCTAGCAAGCCGAGACCTGTGACCGAATCTCCTCGGGTCCACAAACGTTAAGAAAATCTGCCATACGGCAGATTTTTAGTTTGGGGAAGGCGCAGCGAAGTTTTCGTTTGAGCGAAGCGAAAGATGAAGGAGACGGAGGTGTTTACTCTTGATTATATTAGAATATCATGGTATTTTTCGAACAGAACCGCACCTTGAAAGATGTCGGTTTTCTAAGTCTTTCACAACCATCAACAAACAAATTGTAGGGCTTTATGTCTCAAAAAAAGCAAAACTTTGGAGAACCAATCGATCGGCTCCTTCGTAGCTACGAAGTCACAATGCAGTTTCTCTCTTTCGTGATTGAAATCTTTACGAAGGGCCAGACAGGTCAGTTCGTTGATCCATTCTGGAATCGGATCTTGAATGGTCCAGTCAAACATTGGCAAAGCATTCGCAATGCTCTGCTCAAGGTGCATACGGATGGTTTCGACGTTGAAAAATACGTTGGACCAACCCACGATATTCATCCTCAGAATATGGAAGAGTTTGAGTTCGCCCAGTCACGCCTGATGGCAATGCGTGTTGCCGAGTGGACGAAATCCTCTCGTCGAGTTTATCGCGTGCCGAAGGACCTTCAGTTACTGCTGGCAGCAACGAGCCTCGAAGATGTCGACTGGTCTATGATTAAATGGCCTTTTGACTCACTGCTCATATCTCTTGAGGAACCATTGGTTCTTCGAGGGAAGACAATTGACGCTATCTTGATTGCCAAAGAAATTGTTTACGGTCATGAAGTCATAGCTATTGAAACGATTGCTACGGATTTGCCGACTATGGAGTCAGTGTTCATCGGCGATCAACGTTCAAGGATCGAAAAGGCGATACAAAAAGGAGACAAAGCTTCACTGGATTATGCAAAAGAAAAACTTGCATCCGCCGTCAAGAATCGTATGAATGGAGGCGGCGAAATATGGCTTACAAAAAAAGCCTGTTTCGAGCCCGGAGGACTCGCCTCGAGATTTGAAGGACTTGATCTCGGAGAGGCGGATGAAACCTCAGCTTCGAAGGTGGTCTTCAGGATCGTCTTCGGGTTGATGCTCTATCTGCAATCTCGCCCAACAACGGAACTCATTCCAAAAGGATGGGAGTCATCAACGTTTGAGCGGCAGGAAGGTCCGAGTCGCTTAATCAGGCTTGCGTCTGAGGTTTGTGTGGTAAAGAGCATCTACTCACTGACTAGTGCAGAACGAGAGGCGTTGAAACCAATCCTTCGTGGTGGTTTTGTGGATGTTGCTCCGCACCATCGTGAGGGTCACTGGCGTCGTCCACCCGGAAAGGGAGATGATCCTAATCATCCAAAGACAGTCTGGGTCCGTCCAACAATCGTAAGGCGTGACAAGCTCGCTGATGGAGGATTGCCTCTCGGTAGCACTGAGGTTGTCTGATATCTGCAATGTACAACATTAAAAGCCTCCTCCACCTTCAATTAGTGGTTGTGGGGCTTTTCTTTTGCTCATATGCAATTTTGTGTTAATATATTACCCGAGACAACTTAAGTAAAGTGTCTCCATTCCCAAAAGGAGTGCAACATGAAAGTTGGTATAAGTGAAAACGAATGCAGAACAAATAAAAGTATCGGATCGTATCGTAAACGCAGAATCAAACCTCTCGGGGTCCAACTGCAAAAAAGCACGAAGGCAAAGAGGGTGTACCTCACAGCCTTCGAAACGGAGACTTCGCCTAATATATGAATTATATGGTGGAGTCTGACAACAAATATAAGTCTCAGAATAAAAAATGAGCACTGAATATTAAAGACCATTCCGCGAGGGATGGTCTAATTATTTGACTAAATTAAATTTATATTATATATTACTTGTAGAGTAGTTGCCGAACTATTTTGGATTGCATGAAGTATTTCATAAGTCGAAAGCTTGTGAAATGGCCGAAAGCCCATGATCCCAAAAGGCATTGAAATGTGAAAGATAAATACTCATCAATTCTCAGTAATACCGCCCCTGACCTGATTCATGCCTACGAGGCTGTGAACGGTGTGTCCCTGATGGATGCAAATAGGAAGTTCAAACAGAGTGAGAAGGATCTTTCTCGTGTGACGTTTGTCGTCGTAGTAGTGGTTGTATTTATGACATTTTGCTCTATTCCATTCTCTCTGTTTGTTAGGTGGACTGGTCTTTTGAGTGGAATTCTTGACTCATATCCCATCACACAGTTTATGCTTTCATTTTTAATCATCTGGATTTTTACTGTAGTAATCTTGCACTACTGCCTGGGAATTAGCTCAAATATCAGAAAGGTGCGAGATGAGTCTCACTCGGTTCTTGTGAAATTCGAAGCGGATGCTAGGTTGGTTGGTTATAAGGATGGAAAGATTCTAAATCAGAAGACAATCCTCGATCATCTGATCAATCTAGCGGGGAAGGTCTCAAGGACTCAAGAACTCAATGCTCTATTGATTGGTAAACTTGATTTGGTCAATGACATATGTTCACTTGGTGACCATATGCGCCATGTTGAGTATGCTCTTGATCAGGCTCTTTTAGCTCAGGAACAATTTGGTTTGAGCCACACCCGCCGAGAGATTTTTGCCCATATCGAGTAGCTCCACGCAGCCCCACAAGAAAGTCACACAGACCTCCTGTGGGGCTTTTCTTTTATTTTAATATGCTATAATTATTTCTATAAATCATGATCCCTTTGAGTTATATTATCTTCGCAATAGTTCTATTGGCTGTCATTACATATTGGACTACCACTTTTATAATTATTTATCATCTCACAAGATTTGGAATAGGCACTCAGCCAAAAATCTTAGCAACTATTTTCTTTTTTGGATCAGCATTTCTTTCATTAGTTAGCTTCTTTTTGTTCCTTAATATTGATTTAAATATATTATATGGCATCAATTTTTAAACTTTTTAGCGTTACAGCTAATTCATTCGAGGGTCAAGAATCTGGAGAGAAAGTCATTATGCTTCTGAGAAGGCATCCCATTGTTATAGTTATGAAATTATTAGGGTTAGTAATTGCATATGTTCTACCTTTAATAGTTAGTTTTGTATTTTTTGATTATATTGTTCAATATGGTTTTGCGACCTTATACCTATTTCTAATTAGTCTTTGGACACTGTTCATTTGGATTTTCTCCTTTTATTCTATTACCATGTATGCATTAGATGTTTGGATTGTTACTGACAAAAGAATTATCGACAGTACACAGCATGGATTCTTCAATCGTAAAGTTTCAGAATTACATCTACCTAGAATTCAGGATATTTCTGTAAATGTTAGTGGCTTTTTGCAAACTGTATTTAAATATGGGGATTTGCATGTCCAGACAGCTGGTACCGAAGAAAGATTTAATTTTCTTCAGGTGCCTGATCCAAATTTCGTTAAGGATTCTATAATGAAAATGACTTTTGCAAATCATCATAGTGTTTAATTTTTTACTGGCCCACCCTTGACTTTTTTGTTTGTTTGGATGAATTGCTGAACAAGTTAAGGAAGGATTATCCACAACTTGCAATCAGTGGGAATGATATATCAATTTTTACTCAAGTTTGCTTCTAAGCTACACCAAGCCGTCTGGGAAATCCCAGCGGCTTGTCTTTTTTAATATAAAGCTTTCATTTGACATACATCCATAATAATGTTAATATTCTAGGTGTATTTGGAACATTGTCGTTACCAACCAGCAGGAGCAAAATGAGCAAGGAAAATGTGGTAAGGGATGCAATTGCATTCATCAATAAAATCTCTCGACAAGAGGTTAATGTTGAAAGGGGTGCATCACTATACTTGTTGACTGAACTGGCGAAGGATGTCAACAATAGTCTTGCAGAATTCGAGGTTGTTCGTGTACTAAGTGAGCTTGAAATGGTACTGAATGATTGTGGTGAGAATGCCAGTGCTCACTCGGTCAGACTTTACATGTTTCAAATTATTGCTGATGGCGATATTGATGTCGCTAATCAGATGATGGAAGAGCAGTTAACCGAAAATTGAAGTACACTGAGTCACTACGATCATTCTATCAACGCCCACACATGCAGTAATGCGGTGTGGGTGTGTTTTTTTGAATTATCCCTAAAATAATGTATAGTATTACCTATGAACGAAAAGTTTCTAAAGCCATATAATGCCAAGGAGGTAGAACCTATTATTTATAAAAAATGGGAGGAAAGCGGATATTTCAATCCTGATAATTTACCTAATAAAGATGGTAAATCCTTTACCATTATCATGCCTCCAACAAATGCAAATGGATCCTTGCACGCCGGACATGGCTTGGTGATGACTATTGAGGATATAATGACTCGCTACAAGAGATTACAGGGATTCAAGACCTTGTGGTTACCAGGACTTGATCATGCAGGATTTGAAACTCAAGTAGTGTATGAGAAGAAATTAGAGAAAGAAGGGAGATCAAGATTTGATATTGAACCCAAGAAGTTATATGAGGAAATAATGGATTTTACTTTGACTAATTCAAAAAATATTCTTTCTCAAGTCAGAAGTATGGGTTCTTCATGTGATTGGAGTAGGACTAAATTTACATTAGATGAAGATGTTGTTGAGAATGTATATAAAACATTTAAAAAATTATATGACGATGGCTTAGTCTACAGAGGGAATAGAATAATTAGTTGGTGTCCAAAGCATCAAACATCTTTCTCAGATCTAGAAATAAAAGATGAAGAGAAGGTTGAGCCTTTTTATTATTTAAAATATGGTCCATTTACTATTTCCACATCAAGACCTGAGACAAAGTTCGGTGATAAATATGTTGTAATGCATCCTGATGACAAGAGATATGAGAAATATAAGCATGGGGACAAATTCGAAGCAGAATGGATAAATGGTAAAGTCACAGCAACTATAATAAAGGATAGTGCAATAGATATGTCATTTGGTACTGGCGTTATGACAATAACTCCATGGCATGATGTTGTGGACTTTGAAATTGCAGAAAGACATGGATTAGACAAAGAGCAAGTAATAGATGAAAGGGGTAAGCTACTACCAATTGCAGGAGATTTCGCTGGTATGAGTATAAATAAGGCTAGACCACTGATAATCGAAAAATTACAGAGCAAGGGCTTAGTAGAGAAAGTAGATGAGAATTACAAGCATAATATAAAAACTTGCTATAAATGTGGAACTACAATAGAGCCACAGATCAAAAGTCAGTGGTTCGTAAAGATGAAGCCATTAGCAGATAAAGCCTTAGAAAAAATTAAAAACAAAGAAATTGTCTTTATCCCTGATCACTATGAGAAAATAATTTCACATTGGTTGAATAATATTATGGACTGGAATATTTCCAGACAAATAGTCTGGGGCATTCCTATACTTGCTAAGATTTGTACAAAGTGTAATGAAGGTTATGTTGATTTAGATAATTCACTTACAAAATGTAAAAAATGTGGTTCAGAATTAAAGCAGGATACTGATACATTTGATACTTGGTTCTCATCGGGGCAATGGCCTTTTGTTTCCCTCGGGCATCCTGATTCTAAGGACTTTAAAAATTTCTATCCAACTGATGTTATGGAAACAGCTGGAGAAATTATATTTTTCTGGGTAGCTAGAATGATAATGTTAGGTCTATATGTTACTGGAGAAGTACCATTCAAAACTGTGTATTTACATGGTCTTGTTCTCGATGCCAAGGGTCAAAAAATGAGTAAGAGTAAGGGAAATGTGATCAATCCACTAGATTTAACTGATAAATATGGCACAGATGCCTTCAGAATGGGTATGGTTGTGGGTAATACTCCAGGAACCTCATTAGCACTGTCTGAGGACAAAATTAGAGCCTATAAGAACTATGCCAATAAGCTATGGAATATTGCTAGATTTGTATTAAGTAGTACGGGTGATATTAGATATAATTCTAATTTTGATAAATATGAAAAGATTGATCTAGATCATATTTTAGAATGGAAATCTGTACTAGCCGATGTGACTTCAGATATGGATAATTTTAGATTTTATATGGCAGGGGAGAAGCTATATCATTATTCATGGCATAATTTCGCCGATAAGATTCTTGAGGAAAGTAAAAAAATAATTACTGGAGGCAATGATTCTCAAAAGAATTCTCGTAAAAACATGCTACTTCAGATATTATCTGAGTTGCTGATCTGTTTGCACCCATTTATACCATTTGTTACAGAAGAGATATGGACAGACATGCCAATTGAAGGTAAAAAGATGTTGATAATTGAAAATTGGCCTAAAAAATAAAAAATCGGATATAATGTATGCATATGGGCATGCAGGCTGTTCGAAATATAGAAGATAGTTATCAAATGGCTAGGTCAGATTGGCTTTTAATTTTTATAAAGCATTTTTCTGCTATAACGCAATTTTTAACGTGGCCAATAGCTTATTTATTTTTTAATATTTTATATAAAGTTGAGATACATGGAAAAGATAATCTAGACAGATTAAAATCACCATTTATTATAATTTCAAATCATTTATCGATATTTGATAGCTTCATATTTAGACTAATTTTAGGCATATATACTAATCATTTACCACTTAGGTTTATGGCAGTTAAAGATTTTGATAATCCCATTTTAAAAATATTGAAGAAACTTTTAATTGTTGATCTAGTTTACATTTTATTTGGTGTATTTGTCGTATATCAGGGTAGGGGAATTCATAAAAATCTTGAAGAGGCGATCAGAATTATAAAAAATAATGGGAACATAGTCATATATCCTGAGGGTAGTATTGTTTACAATGGTAAAATAGGCGATTTTAAGCACGGTGCATCAGTTCTTGCCAAGACTACTGGCGTGAATGTTCTACCTATATCAATGCGAATAGAAAAAGGGAGAATTAGGAAAAGATTTATAATAAACATAGGTAAAGATATTAAATATAGTAAATCTGATTCAACAACAGAATTAACAAGAATATTTAGAAATATAATCACTAATCTTCATAATAGAAATTTATAGGTAAAATAACATTAACTTTTGCGCCATAGTTCTCACCTAATGAGTTAATTTCAATTCTGCCATTATGACCATTTATAATTGCTCTAGCTACTTGCAGACCTATACCCATACCTATTGGATTTCTTTCTCTTGCTCTAATTCCTCTATAGAATAATTTATTGAATAGACTATATTTCTCTTCTTCTGTTATACCTACACCGGTATTTTCAATACTAAGAACAAGATTGTCATCAACTATTTCATTTGAAATATTTATTTTACCTCGTTTGAAATTATACCTAACAGCATTCTCAATTATTATCGTCAATGCCTCCTTTATTTTATTTATATCCATTTTAATATTAGGCCAGAAATTCTCTGATTCAATAAAATCAATATCCAATTTCATTTCCTCTATCTCAAGTCTAAGATCATGTATTATATTGCTTATTATAGTACCAATATTTCCTTGAGCTAGTTTTAATATCTCTGAGCCAATTTTTATTGAAGTAATATTTAGAAAATCATCAACTATTTGAGATAGTCTATCTGCTGATGACTTAGTCTTAATTATTGAGTTTAGTACCTCCTCATCAATATTTCCTTTATGTCCATTTATTAATAATTCTAGTTCAGATCTAATGGTTGTAATAGGGGAGCGTAAATTATGTTGAGTCATCATTATGAATTGGTCTTTTGTCTCATTGAGTTTCTCTAGATCATTGCGGGCTTTGTGTTCAATGGCGTAGGCATTGCGAATTTCGGAGGTTTGGTATTCGATGATTTTTGATAGACTAATATTTGTTTTATGTATTGCTAACATTTTTTTATAGTCTTTTGACAGATAGCTTATTAAATACCCAATAATAAGTATAAAAGACAAAAAAATCACCTCTTTAATTAAATTGAATTTAGTAAAATTTATGAAGTAGCTAAGTATAAACATAACAAAGATTAAAACTGTAAGTGTAACACTCATAATGTGCCTAACACTCATCTGTCTATATTTAATTATTGAGTACATAATTATCGGTATCCACACTATTTGCGTTATTGGGCCAATCCAATTCATGCTATAGATACCAACTCTTGGAAGTACTATGCATAAAATAGTCGTGGGAAACAGCCCAATAATTATTGTTTGAAGCATAAATACAATATTTTTTCTGACTGTCTCATTTTTGTGGTAATTATAATTACCAATTAACTTTATGACACCTATAATAAAAAGAGATACAAATGTTAATTCAAAGATATATGAAAATTTACCAAACTGCCAAATCCAATTTTTAATCTCATTACTATATTGTATATTACTAATTATCAAGTCAGTAAAAACATAAATATAAAATAAAATTATTTGAATAATTAAGGTGGCAATTATAGTTTTTTTGGGTAGAATTTTTTTATCAGGAAAAACTAAAAAAAGTAAGTAGAATGAATTTGCTATTAGGTTTCCAAGAAAATAATTTATTCTAATATTGTAGATAGCAAAACTAATTTTTTTAGTAAAAATTAAGGACCCAACACCAATTATCCACAATGAAACAATAAAAATACTTGTTGAAAAAATCTTTGAAGATAATCTTTTTCCACCAACTAAAACTATTATTGACAGGCCAATTATCAATATTGATATCGACCAGATTATAATTATTATTGGACTAATATACATATTACATAATATTGATGTATTTCTCCGTTGGAAATATAGTGTTATACTATAGTAAAGTATGAAAAATACAAAACCAACTGTAGAGTATTTTGATAAATATATTAATTTCCTCAAGGAAAATGGACTATATCCAATGATTCATGACATTGATGGTCCATCAACATCACCAATAATTAAAATTAGTGGTGAAAAGTATCTAACTTTTTGTTCAAATAATTACTTAAGTCTGGCGGGAAATAAAAAAATAATTATTGAAACCAAAAAAGCTGTTGATAAGTACGGTACTGGTTCAGGAAGTACTAGATTATTATCAGGTAGTCTTAGAGTCCAAAGGGAATTTGAGGATTCATTGGCAAGATTTTTTAATAAGAATGGATCTATAACATTTTCATCTGGATATCTTGCTAATGCTGGTGTAATTAGAATGCTTGTTGATCCATTTCCGTACTTTGAGTTGCCAAATGTTAATAATATTTTTGGAAATGATAACGGATTAATTATCAGTGATGAGTTAAATCATGCTTCTATAATCGACGGTGTTAGATTGGCTAAGTCACCTAGGCTTGTATATAAACATAATGATATTAATGATTTGGAAAGAATTCTTTCAAGCAATAAAAAGAAAAGAAAGCTAATTATAACAGATGGTGTGTTTAGTATGGATGGTGATATAGCAAATCTAAGGGATATATCAAGACTTGCTAAGCAATATGATTCTATACTATTTGTTGATGATTCTCATGCTGTTGGTGTACTTGGTCATAAGGGTCAAGGTGTTGCACATATGTTGGGAGTGGCTAATGATGTAGATGTAATAATGGGTAGTTTTACTAAGGCATTCGGTAGTATTGGAGGCTTTATTACAGCAAATAATACAATAACTGATTATTTAAGATTGACAGCGCGTAGTTATATTTTTTCTGATCCAATTCCACCCGCATTTGTAAGTGGATTGATTACAACATTAAAGATAATAGAAAGTGGAGATAATCTAAGAAAAAAAGTACTTTCAAACGCTGATAGACTTAGGGATGGATTGATTAAATCTGGTTTTACAGTTATCGGTGAAGGTACACCAATAGTACCACTACTAATTGGAGATGAAAAAAAGGCAATACTTTTTTCAAATGAACTTAATGAAAATAGAATTTTAGCACCATGCATAAGAAAGCCAGCAGTATTAGATGGGATGGAAAGAATTAGATTGTCAGTAATGGCTAGTCATAATTTTGATCAAATAGATTTGTTATTAAATGTTTGTCATGATATTGGTAAAAAACTTAAGATGATTTAATTTTTATGATCCTAAGTATAATTCTAATTACTGTCGTATTTTTAAATTTATCACTTAGTTTTTTTGTGCTAAGTCAAAATTATTTCTCACTCAATAATAGATTTTTTTCATTATTAAGTTTTACATCAGGCTTATGGACATTTTCAAATTTTATGACTGGAATACAACCAGTTCCAATTTGGCTTTTAAGCACTTATTCGTTCGGTGCCTTAGTTATAGGTATTGGTATAATATGGATTCTTGTAGTAATTGATAAAACACTGAAAAAGGCTCGTGCCTTATTTATAATTTCAATTTCAGTTGCCTTTTCTATTTGCTCTTACATTCCTGGCTTTATTGCTAGGGAATATGGAGAAATTTATCTGGGTGGTGTATTTACTGGTGTAGCCGGTGTTGGAATTATTATCTATACATTCGTTTTTCTTTTTGGGGCGATATATATATTATGGAAGCTGTACAGCGAAAGGAAAATTAGTAGTGATCCACAAAGAAAGTCACAGCTACTATCAATTTTTTATGGAACTCTTATTCTTGTAATAATTTCTGCTTTTACTAGTTTTATATTTCCGACATTCTCCATATTTGCATTTAGTGGTCTTGACAGTATTGGTCTATTATTTTTTCTACTTTTTATTGCTTATGCAATTACAAAGCAAAATCTTTTTGATATTAAGGTTTTGGCAACAGAGCTGATAACTTTCTTATTGTGGATTTTTATTTTAATAAGAACTATTCTAGCTGATAATAATCAAGAAAGGATATTAGAGAGTGGCTTATTTGTAATTACTGTAGTTTTCGGCATCTTCCTCATCAAAAGTGTTATACGAGAGGTTAATCAACGAGAAAAAATTGAAAAGCTTGCTGTGGATTTGAAAAAGGCAAATACACGATTACTAGAGCTGGATAAGCAGAAGTCTGAATTCGTATCATTCGCCAGTCATCAATTAAGAGCACCACTTACAGCAATGAAGGGGTACGCCTCTCTACTTATTGAGGGAGAGTTCGGCGAAATTAAAGATGAGGTGAGGGGAGCTATCAAGACAATATTAGATTCATCAAAAACTCTTGCAAATATAGTTGATGATTATTTGAATGTTTCAAGAATTGAGCTTGGAACAATGAAATATTCATTTGAAATGCTTGATTATAAAAAAATGGTTACTGATGTTGTAGATGAGCTAAAACCAAGCATACAGAAGAGTAAGTTAAATTTTAGTCTAAATTTTCAACCAAATAATGAAAATGAGAAGTTTATTATTCATGCAGATAAGGATAAATTTAAGCAAGTAATAACAAATTTGATTGATAATTCAATAAAATACACACCAAGCGGTTCACTAGATGTATCATTAATCAAAAATATTAAGGAAAAGAAAATCATTTTCTCTGTAAAGGATACTGGGGTAGGAATTTCACCAGAGGCAATGCCAAAGCTATTTTCAAAATTTGTTAGATTGGATAGTGGTAATAAGCAGAATATTTATGGAACAGGATTGGGATTATTCGTTGCAAAGGATATTGTTACTGCACATCAGGGTAAAATTTGGGCAGAATCAGATGGAGATGGTAAGGGATCAGTATTTCATGTAGAGATGGATATGGCTGCGTAAGTTATTAATAAAAATAGTAATAAGAAATCCCCAACACTACGTACGGTCAGTGTTGGGGATTGTGTCCTCATTGGTCAGTCTCGGTCTCCGGGAGGTAGTGATGCAGCTACTCCCCAGTTAGCTGTTCTTGTTTGGAATGAACGTCTCCGTCGACCTTTAAAAATGGTTCGACGAACCGATTGTGGTTCTTGCGTAACCACATGAGCTGCCACTACATGGCCAACCCTGCAAAGAGCTGGGAATTCCAATTGTTGATAGCCCATCATACCGGTATTTAATAATATACCTAAAAACTAGAATTGTCAAATACTATTTCACCATCTCATCCACAACTGCCTTTACATCTGCGCCGTCAGCCTTGCCTTTGAGTTCTTTCATTAACATTCCTACAAATTGTCCAAGTTTGGATTTATCTAGGTCACCTATACTAGCTATTTTTGATTCAGCGATTTTCCTTATTTCATCTCTAGACATCATTTTTGGTAAGTATTCCTCTAGGAATTTAAGCTCAGCCTTTTCCTTATCTGCTAGATCAGCTCTTCCGCCTTTTTCAAATTGTTCAATAGAGTCCTTGTGTTGCTTCACACTTCTTCTTATGAGAGTAAGTGCACTTTCATCATCTAAGAATGCTTCAGAGCTACCTTTTAATATTAATTCATTTGTAAATGCACTTAATAATCCTCTTATAACATCAAGTCTAATAGAATCTTTGGCTCTCATTGCATCTACTAGTTGTTTTTTGATTGTTTCGTGTATTTTCATAATATTGATATAATAGCATATATGGACCAACTCATCATTGTGCTTATTGTCTTGATAGTTATTGCAATACTTTTGTTGGTAATTCTCTATGCTAAAAAATCCAAAAATCCAGTATCAAAAGATGATGTAGGATTAAAATTAATACTAGAACAGCTAAATGAATTAAGTAGAACAGTGGATAGTAAGATAGGTGAGAATGCTAAAAGTATGAGGGAATCAATGCAAGCCCAACTTTCAGAGTCTACAAAGATGATAAGGGAGGTTACAGCAGGTTTAACAAAATTAGACGAGACAAATAGACAGGTAGTATCATTTGCCGATCAATTACAAAATTTGCAAGATATACTCAAAAATCCTAAACACAGAGGAATATTGGGTGAGTATTATCTTGAGACATTGCTTAGAAATGTATTGGCACCAAATCAATATAGAATGCAGTATCCATTTCAAAATGGGGAAGTGGTAGATGCGGTAGTATTTGTTAGAGATAAAGTAATACCAATAGATTCTAAATTCTCATTGGAGAACTATAATAAGCTAGTTGAAGAAAGAAATCCTGTAGAGAAGGATAAATTAGAGAAAGCATTTGTTTCTGATCTAAAAATGAGAATACAGGAGACAGCTAAATACGTTAGACCAGCAGAGGGTACAATGGAGTTTGCTTTCATGTTTATACCACATGAGGCAATTTATTATGACTTATTGATCAATAAGATAGGAGCAATAGCAGAAGAGACAGATAATCTCATACAAAGAGCTGCTAATAAATACAAAGTGATAATAGTATCACCAACATCATTTTTGGCATATTTACAGACAGTTTTGCAGGGATTAAAGGCATTACAAATAGAAGAGACAGCAAAAGATATAATAAAAAGGGTAGATGAGCTTGGAAATCATTTAAAGAAGTATGAGGAGTATCATCTAAAGCTTGGTAGCTCTCTTAATACTGTTGTAAATCACTATAATAATTCAGGTAAGGAGCTTAGGAAGGTAGATAAGGATATTCTTAGAATAACAGGCGAGGCGCCAGGTATTGAGTCTGCAACTGTTGACCATATAGAGGAGATAGTGTAAGATAGTGTAACTATGGAATTTGCAGTAATACAAACAGGAGGAAAGCAATATAAGGTTGCAGTTGGCGATACTATAAGAATAGAGAAGCTTATTGGCGATTATAAAGAGGGCGATAAGATCGTTTTTGATAAGGTATTACTAGTAGATAATGGTACTGATACAACAATAGGTACCCCTTATATCTCAAGTGCAAAGGTTACTGGATCAATAACTAAGATTGGCCGTGCAGCTAAGGTTAATGTTATTAAATACAAGCAGAAGAGTAAGTATTTCAAGAAGAATGGTCATAGACAGCCATATTTTGAGGTTAAGATTGAGGGGGTTAAATAAGATGATAGGAAAATGGGTGCATAATAGGCACTCATTTTTCTTTAAATCTTTTCCCTATTTTTCAATGCATTTTTTATAGTATCAGTATCTGAATATTCTAATTCTGTACCAGTAGAAAGTCCTCTACCCAGTACAGTAATATTTAAATTAGAATCAGGAAATTTATTTTTAACATAATTTCTAATAAACTCTGTAGTGTGTTCTCCCTCAGCATTTGCGTTTAGTGAAAGTATAATCTCTTTTATATTTCCTTGTGAAAGTCTCTTAGCTAACTCATTTAATCTAACTTTTTTCTCTGGTTCTTTGTCTAGAATTGGTATAGTTCCACCTAGAATTAAATATAATCCATTATAAACTTTACTTTTCTCAATAGCTTCAAAATCTACATCTCTAGAAACAATCATTAGTTGAGAGCTATCTCTATTAACATTAGAGCAAACATTACAGACAGTAGAACTGCCATTCTGATAAAATCGAAAGCAGGAAGAGCAGACTTTAATATTTCTTTTGATTTCTGTGATGAGTTTGGATATCTCATCTAAATATGATGGGTTCTTTGTCAGGAGAAAATAGACAAAACGCTTGGCTTGTCTAGGGCCTATTCCGGGAAATTCTCGGAAATATTCAGTTAATCTAGAAATTGGATCCATTCTGTTGTTGGTCAAATTCTCCAAAATCACTCTTATCAATACTCATGAATGATGTTTTCTTATCATCAAAGTATAATTCAGCAATACCAGTTGGACCATTTCTGTGCTTTTCAATCATAATTTTGGCAATATTTGGTCTAGCGCTTTCTTTATTATATTTATCTTCTCTATGAATGAATAGCACAACATCAGCATCCTGCTCTATAGAACCAGAATCACGAAGATCAGAAAGTCTTGGCTCTCCACCACGCTGTTCAACTGCACGACTTAACTGTGATAATGCAAGAACAGGAACTTCTAATTCTCGGGCAAGCTGCTTTAGAGAACGAGAAATCTCTGTTACTTGTTGTACTACATTGTCTGAATTTCTGTTCTGAGTTGGTACCATGAGTTGTAGGTAATCAACTATTATTAGACCGAGACCTTTCTCACTCTTCAGTCTTCTGGCAACTGCACGCATTTTTAGAATGTTATTTGCTGGTTGATCATCAATATAGATAGGTGCTTGTGAAAGTCTATCCATAGCATCTCTAATTGCCTTAAAATCACTATCTACTGAAAGATTATGTCCAGTACGGATCTTCCATGAATCAACTTGAGATTCTGCTGCTAGCATACGATCAACTAATTGTTGAGAACTCATTTCAAGGGAGAAGATTCCAACTGGAACTTTATGATTTATAGCTGACATTCGAGCTATATCTAGTGCGAGGGAAGTTTTACCCATAGATGGCCTAGCAGCGAGAATTATAAGGTCAGATTTTTGTAATCCTGCAAGCTTATTATCAAGCGCTTGAAATCCAGTAGGTATACCTCTCAATTCATCTTTTGTATTGTGTAATTTATCAATTCTTTCCCATGCGTCCATTAGAGTGTCTTTAAGTTCAACAAATTTGTGAGTACCAGTGAAATTTGTAACTTCAAATATCTTTTTCTCAGCTTTATCAAGAGTCTCTTCAAGATCCATCTCTTCGTCAAAACCCAGATTACCAACAAACTCTGAGGCATTGATAAGATTACGCATTATATGTTTCTTCTGAACTATTTCTGCATAATGCTTGGCATTTGTTGATGATGGCACGCCCTGTACTAATTCGGTCAAATAGCTCATACCACCAGCAGTATCCAGCATCTCTTTATCTTTCAATCTTGATGATAGGGAAAGCAAATCAATGGGTGTGCCTTTGCTATGTAATTCAACCATTATTGACCATATAATCTTATGTCGATCAGAATAGAAAGCTCTCTCATCCAATATGTCCATAACCTCGTGCATCATTTCTGGACGAATCATAATAGATCCGAGCAATGCTTTCTCAGCCTCTAGACTTTGTGGGGGGATTCTTAAATCCTTTGCTTTGAAATATGGTGAGGTTGGACTCATGTAAAGCATTATATCATTTTAATTTTTTTGAAAAAATGTAACCTAAAATAACAGTGGAGAAAATGTGGATAATAAAGCAAAAGCCACCGTGAGGTGGCTTTGACGGCACGAAATGTAGCTCAAATAAAATTCATACCCTTAGTTGTGGTAAGATAGAATACTGTGCTGGGTGCATCAGATGGTACAGTATTAATCAGCTCTGACCTGAATAGTTTTCCAATTGATGATTTAATATCATCCTCTGACACATTGAGACTCAAGGACAGTAACCTTATTGTCGATGCCATTTCAGAGCACTCTCGCAATATGCTTTTATCCAAGTCAGTTAGATCGGTAATTTGATTGTGCATAGCTAAAAATACCCTAACATATAATATATGTGTATGTCAATTTTATAAAAGCTGCTATTTAATTATTTTAACAATTGTGAATTTACCATCAGAACCATCCTTGATCTCATAACCCCTTTGTGTAATTTCACTCCTCAAAGCATCTGCCTTGTCCCATTCCTTATTCTTCCTTGCATCCTCACGAGCTTCAGCTAGAGCTGTAATCTCAACAGGTATTATTGAATTCTCATCATTTTTCATTTCAATAATAGCTCTTAATCCAAATCCAAAAACTCTATCAAAATCCAATAATAATCTGACCTTCTCATCTGCCTCAATAGTATGATCTTTTATCAATTCCCAAGCTAATGCCAGCGCTTCTGGCATATTAAAATCATCATTAATTCTATTTAGGAATTCTTCTCTATAATTAATAGGATTAGCAGATGCATGAATATGTTCATGCTCAACTTCATTTAATCTCACAAAGCTTTCAACAAATCTAACAAAAGCATTTTGGGCAGACTTTACTGCATCAATAGTGAAATTAACTTGCGTTCTATAATGTGATGTGAATAACCAATATCTAAATGCAATAGGGGATATCCCTGAATCTTCAATATCAGATAATTTCAAGAAATTGCCCTTTGACTTTGCCATCTTGGTATCGTTCACATTCATAAAGGCACCATGCATCCAATAATTAACAAAGTTCTTATCAGTGGCACATTCTGACTGAGCTATTTCATTTGTATGATGGGGAAAAATAAGATCGGCTCCACCTGTGTGTATATCAATGGTTTGGCCAAGCGCTTTGATTGACATTGCAGAACATTCTATATGCCAGCCAGGTCTTCCATTTCCAAATGGGGCATCCCATGAATTGCCATTGTCATCTTCTGAGGTGAATTTCCATAGTACGAAATCTCTAGGATTCTCCTTTTCATATTCATCATTTGAAATTCTTTCTTTTAATTTTGAGGAATCTGTTGCATCAAATTTTAATTTTGCTAATTGCCCATAATTCTTTGATAGAGCAATACTAAAATAAATTCCGTCCTTACTTTGGTATGCAATGCCTTTCTCAAGAAGAATAGATATCATCTCAATCATTTCATTTATATGATCTGTTGCTCTCAATATTCTATTAGGAGTAAGTATATTCATTGAATGAATATCATTCATAAATATATTCTCATAATGTCTTGTCAGTTCATTTAATGAAATATTCTGATCTCTACTTTTTTTGATTGTTTTATCATCAACATCAGTAATATTCATTACTTGAGTTACAAAATAATTATTGAATTCAAAAACCCTTCTGATTATGTCAGACATCAAAAATGATCTTAAATTACCAATATGAACACTATCGTATACAGTTGGACCGCATGTGTATATTCCAACTTTGCCATCTACTAAGGGCCTAAAATCTTCTTTTTGACTTGTTAGTGTATTGTAAATTTTTATAGCCATCCCTTTTTCTTAAAGAAGTAGAACATACTTAATGCAGAAATTACCACAATGCCAAATATAATCTCCCAATCAAATGCATTACCGATAATTGGTGTATGTTCTGTGGGAAGAGTAAGTAATGCTAAAAATACCATAATAGGGAAGGTAACAAAGGCAAGTATTGAGAACATTTTTGTATTCTCAATTTGTTTTGTTGAAAGTAATGAGTCGTTGGTATCACGCAGGTCATTTAATAATTCTCTGTTACTAATAACCAACTCGTGTACAGTAGAATACTCAACCTTCAAATCATCAATAAAATGTTGAAAGGATGTACCAAAAAAGTCCTCAGGAATATCTGAGAATGACTCTAGTACTTCTTTATGTAATTTTGATGTTTGTTTAAAATCAATCAGTTCTCTGGAAAGTTCTGATAGAACCTCTACCATTTTCCTTTCATGTCCTTGAAATATATGATTTTCGGATTCATTTAGTGAATCCTTTATGTTTTCAAGATCTTCGCTCATATGATTGTAAATCTTTTTCATCATGTAATAGAAAATAATACCAGCATGATCACCTAGGCCATTTTTATCAAGAATGGAATTTGTCTCAAATACTCTAGCAAAACTATGCAATGGTTCTACCACCTCATTCCTAGATGTAATAATAAATTTATTGCCAATAACAAAATCTACTTCTTTCTCTATAACAACATATCTATTTCCAACCATTGTTCTGATGGGTATATGTAGTGCTAGAAAAATGTAATTTTTGTATATATCAACTTTTGACTTCCTTGTTGGTGACAATAACTCTTCTCCAACTAGTGGGTGTAGGCCATGCTTTTTAACTAATAGTGTGACATCGTCTTGATTTGGTGATTCTACATCAAGCCAAGATAAATTTTTGTATGTATAAGTTGTTATCATTACATTATATAGTATAATCTAATATCATATGAATAATCAACAACAAAAAGATCTGACATACGGAATTGTCGCCTTAGTACTTTTATTAGCATCTTTCTTTTTTGGTAGTTATCTTGGAGAGAAAAAAATGATGAAGTCAATTTTTCCAGATAATAATGTGCTTACTGCGGAGCAATTTGAGCCATATTGGAGAGTTTGGAGTGTTATAAATGATAAATATGTAGCTGCTACAACAACAGATACTCAAGAGAGAATATGGGGATCCATAAGAGGTTTAGCATCATCTCAGAACGATCCTTATACAGTCTTTTTCCCTCCAGAAGAGAATAAGTCCTTCAAAAGTGATATATCTGGAAATTTTGAAGGGGTTGGTATGGAAATAGCTATTAAGGATGGAATACTAACCGTGGTATCGCCAGTTAAGAATAGCCCAGCTGAGAAGGCGGGAGTTAAGGCGGGTGATAAAATCATTAAAATAAATGGAGTGCTCACAAATGATTTACCTGTTGATAAGGCCGTAAAACAAATAAGAGGGGAAAGAGGTACAACAGTCAAGATTGTATTCATGAGAGATGGGGTAAGCGTACCATTTGAGAAGTCACTTGTAAGAGATGTGATAGATATACCTACTCTGGAGACAGATATTAAGAATGATATATTTATTATAAGATTATTTAGTTTTACATCACAATCTCCTGATCTATTTAGAAATGCATTAAGAGAGTTTATTAGTTCAGGTAAAAATAAGATTATTATAGATCTGAGAGGTAATCCTGGAGGATATCTTGATGCTGCTTGGGATATATCAAGTTGGTTCCTTCCAGCAGGTAAAATCATAGTCACAGAGGATTTCGGAGGTAAAAAAACAAATAAATTATACATAAGTAAGGGCTATAATATATTTGATAGTTATTTTGGAAAGGGTAAATATAAAGTAATACTCCTTGTCGATGGAGGTTCTGCATCAGCATCAGAAATAATGGCCGGAGCATTACAAGAGCATGGGGTAGCAAAACTAGTAGGTACCAAAACTTTTGGTAAGGGTTCAGTTCAAGAATTGGTTCCAATAACGTCAAATACATCATTGAAAGTTACTATAGCAAGATGGCTAACACCAAAAGAGCATAATCTCTCACATGATGGATTAGTACCGGATGTTGAAGTCAAGGTAACTCCAAAGGATATTGAGGACAAAAAAGACCCACAATTAGACAAAGCAGTTGAAATTTTGAGAAAAGAGTCATAATATACAGTATATGAAAATTATATTATTGAAAGATGTAGCAAAGGTAGGTAAGAAATACGATATGAAGGACATAAGTGATGGATACGCGATTAATCTGCTAATTCCCAAGGGATTGGCTATAGTAGCTACTCCAGATGCAGTCAAGCGTATTGAATTAGAGAAGGCTAAGGATGAAGGGGAGAAGAAGATACATCATGAGTTACTAGTTAAGAATTTAAAAGAATTAGATGGAATAACAGTCACTCTAATAGAAAAAACTAACGACAAAGGCCATTTGTTTGCAGGAATTAACAAATTAGAAATAGTTCAGGCAATTCAAAAACAAACAAGATTACAAATTGCCCCAGAATTTATTGCTCTAGACAAACCAATAAAAGAAGCTGGAGTGTGCTCGATCCAAGTAAAAGCACATGATATAACAGTTAAGTTTAATCTAGAAATTAAGCCTCAATAATAAAAACAATATGAAATTATAACAAAAAAGCCGGTATTGCCGGCTCTTTTGTTATATTACATGTACAATTTTCTTTCTTTTTATAGTATTGTCGAAATGAGTCTTTCTTTTTGTGGCAAATTGTACTTTACCATTGCTTAGGGCGAATAGGGTATGATCCTTACCCATACCAATGTTCTTGCCTGGTAGAACATCTGTTCCTCTTTGTCTAACTATAATAGAACCCGTAGAAACAGTCTCTCCATGATTAACCTTAACTCCCAGGTATTTGGGATTAGAATCTCTACCGTTTTGGGTTGATCCTCCTGATTTCTTTGTAGCCATAGTTAGAACAGTATATACAATATAGGGTTTTTATGCAAGTTCTGTAACCTCTGTTTATTAGTACTTTACTTGTCAGTTTATCTGTTGTCCAAAAACCCTTATATTATAAGGGTTTTATGGCTTTTTTCATCTTTTACCTATTGACATTGATTTCTAAATATGCTAGTATATATCTATTAACGAGGCGTAGGTAAGTTCATTCTTACATATACCTCGTTTTAAATTATATGATTGAACTTACAACAACACTTGCGTTTCTTCTCTCATCAATGTATGGAACACAAGCAGCAACAATAGATAATGTAGATGTTCAACCAAATACAACTACTAAGTCTGCTGCGACTGTAACAACAGACAGAAAGGCAATAGAGAAGTATCTTAATGAGCATTATTCAGATACACCAATACTAATTGAAATAGCTAGATGTGAATCAACATTCACTCACTATGACAAAAATGGAGTATTAATAAGAGGTAAGGTTAATAAGGCAGATGTAGGTGTGATGCAGATCAATGAGAAGTATCATCTAGAGACTGCCAAGAAGCTTGGCTACGACATTCATACAGTTGAAGGTAATGTAGCTTATGCAAAGTATCTTTATAAAGAATTTGGAGCTTCACCATGGAGTGCATCATCACCATGTTGGGGAAAGACAATTACAGCAAATGCAGCAGATGCGATAATTGCAAAGAACTAATAAAAGGGAATAGATGATAGCAAAAGACCGACCAGAGATGGTTGGTTTTTTGCTACCCTCCCTACTACGAAAAGAAAATTGAGAAGACGATAATTAGTATTAGTAATCTATCAAATGTTTCTTGTTCCATAAATCTTATAATTAATATATTAAAATATTTTTTTAAATTTTTATAGTAGGTATAAGTTAAAGGGGGAGTAAGAAGAATTTTATTTATCAGGGCTACTTTGCTAGATATACCACGTCGCACAATATATCTTTTACGCACTACATTGTGTAAAATAAAGGCTCATTTCCTTAATGAGCCGATACTTACTATGGTGATGTTGAACTTGCTACATTAAGTCCTTCCCTAGCATTCTCAGATAATATTTTTAATGCTGGAGTCCATATTAGTTTTATGAATATCTCCTTCCATAGATATGTTACAGGTTTTTGTAAATACTTTGTCCATACATAGACTGTCACATTTTTAGCATAAGTAAGATTGCTCTGAGTTGTAGGTGCTTCTATTGCTTTGCGAACATCAAAGCCAATGTAACCTAGAAAGACCAATAAAGCTACTATTATGATGATCCACTTAATCATATGATTTATTTATTTTTTAATGATTCAATTATAACATCTCTAACGACATTTCTATCATCCCAAGGAATTGATCTGCCACCGATAATCATGCTTTGTTCAGCACCTTTGCCGGTAATGATGACTATATCGTCTTTATTTGCCAGTGATATTGCTTTCTCAATAGCTAGTCTTCTATCTTCAATAACAAAGAGATTTTGATTTCTAATTTTACCATTTTGTTCTGATGATCTTGCTATATCCTCAGCAATCTCAGTTGGATTATCTTCATATGGATCAACATTTGCTACAATTACATAATCAGCTAATTCTGCAGCTATCTTACCCATAATTGGCCTTTTTGACTTATCTCTACCTCCTCCTTCTGCACCGAGTAAAACTATAATTTTATTGGTAGGGGACTTGCGAATAGAAATAGCAGTTTTTAGAACATTTGTCATACTCTCCTTCTCATGAGCATAGTCAACAATTGCAGTATAATTCTGACCAGCATTTATTAATTCCATTCTTCCAGGAATTAAATTTAATTGTAATAAACCGTTTTTAATATTTTCATAATTAATATTAAATTGTTTTGCAATAATTATTGCGGGTAATGCATTATAAATATTAAATTGACCTAAAATTTTGAGTAAATACTCTTCCCCATTTAATTTAAATTTAACTGAGTCAGGTTGGCTGACTATGTCTACTGCCCTATTCTCTGATATATCTCTAATAGAGAAAGTACACTTTTTGTCTGCATTAAATTGTAAATAGTATTCTGCGTGCTCACTATCTTTGTTGGCAATAATTATTCTATTAATCTTTTTACCATCAATGGTTTTGCTCTGATTATTTAACTCTCTAAAGGGTATGCCTTTTGTTGCTTTATATTTGTCAAAGCTATTATCATGTGAAGGTAAATGTTCTGGATAAAGATTTGTAAATACAAAAATATCATATACTATGCCAACATGTCTGTGTTGTTTGATACCTTCTGATGTTGTCTCAACAATGCAAAATTTGCAACCACTTCTGACCATCTTTGCCATAAGACTACTTATAACAAATCTTCCAGGCATAGTCATATGATAGCTATTTAGAACCTCTTCATCACCTATTTTGATATTTGCAGTACTTATAATTCCAGTCTTGTACCCACCAGCCATTAGACAGGTCCAAATAAAATTAATTGTTGATGTTTTACCTTTTGTCCCTGTCACACCGATAACTATCATTTTTTCTGATGGAAAGCCATAAATAGCTGAACCAAGCACTGATGTGTAGTAATAGTATTTGTCAAAAATAGATTGTGGCAGTAATTTCTTTAGAATTTTCCTCATGATTTTATGATTATACCATATTTTATTCATAATTTTTGTGTTATAATCTTGCCTAATTATTATGTGTGGATTTATTGGATATATAGGTAAAATAGATAATAACAAAGAGGTATTGTCAAATATGCTTTCTAATATATCTCATAGAGGTCCAGATTCTGAAGATAGCTATTCAGATGATAGTATTTCTCTAGGTTTTAGAAGATTAAGCATAATTGACCTTCAAGGTGGTTCTCAGCCTATTTATAATGAAGATAGAACTAAGGTTTTAGTTTTTAATGGTGAAATATATAATTTTCAGGTTTTACGGGAGGATTTGCTAAAAAAGGGACATAAATTCTATACACATACTGATTCAGAAGTTCTAATTCATGGATATGAAGAGTATGGTAAGGATCTATTGATGAAATTAAGGGGTATGTTCTCATTTGTAATTTGGGATAGTGTAAATAAAAAGCTTTTCGGAGCTAGAGATTTTTTTGGTATTAAGCCACTGTATTATTACAAATCTGGGAATACTTTCTTATTTGGTTCTGAAATTAAAGGCTTTCTTCCCCACCCTGGTTTTAAAAAGGAATTTAATGATAATAAATTGCCAGATTATTTAACATTTAGTTGTATACCCGGTCAGGATACTTTCTTTAAAAATGTTTATAAGCTTTTACCTGGTCATTATTTTGAGTATTCAAATAATCAACTAAAAATTAACAAGTATTTTGATGTTAGTTTTGATATTAAAAATGATGAAGATATAAATTATTTCGCAGATAAAATATCAAAAACACTTGAAGACTCAGTATATGCACATAAAATAAGCGATGTAGAAGTTGGGTGTTTCCTATCTGGTGGTGTAGATTCTAGTATTGTCGCTTATGAATTATCAAGATTGGGTAAAATTAAGACTTTCACAATTGGTTTTGATGATAAAAGGTACAGTGAAGATACAAGTGCAAAAGAATTAGCAAAAGAGATTGGTGTTCAGAATGAGGTAAAAATAGTTAGTTCAGATGAGTACTTCAATAATATTGGAAATGTTCAATATCATCTAGATGAGCCATTGGCAAATCCAAGCGCTAATCTACTTTATTTCCTATCAAAGTTAGCATCAAAGGATGTTAAAGTTGTTCAATCAGGCGAAGGTGCCGATGAAATGTTCGGTGGTTATAATGTGTATAAAGAACCATTAGCTATTGCTAGATATTCTATTTTACCACTTTCTCTAAGAAGAATTATCGCCAAATTAGCTATCAAACTTCCAGAATTTAAAGGTAAAAACTTTCTAATTAGAGGCGCAAAGCCGATAGAAGAAAGATACTTGGGTAATAGCAATATTTTCTCTGATGATGAGAAAACAAGCATTTTAAATAATAAATACGAAATAAGTGATCCGTATAAATTTGCCAAAAAATATTATGATGAGGTTGAGGGTCTAGATGATATTACCAAAATGCAATATCTAGATATTCATATGTGGATGGTTCAAGAAATATTATTAAAAGCAGATAAAATGAGCATGGCTAGCTCTCTTGAACTAAGAGTTCCATTTCTAGATATTGAAATATTTAAGCTAGCTAGAACAATACCAAGTAAGTATAAGGTTAGTAGAGATAATACAAAGTTAGCATTAAGACTATCTACAAGTAGAAAGATAAATCAAAAAAGCGCTAATAGAATCAAAATGGCATTTCCCCTACCACTTGTTGAATGGCTTAGAGAGGATAGACATTATGATTTAGTCAAGAAATATTTCAGCAATAATATTTCACAAAAATATTTTAATCAAGAACAAATACAGCGTTATCTAGATGAGCACAAAAGTTCAAGAAGAAATAATGCAAGGAAAATATGGACTGTATTAACATTTCTAGTGTGGTATGAAGAATACTTTGTCAAAAGGTAAATTTCCTATATTTTGAAATATAGTTTAAATCTCTTATAAATAAAAATATTTTTCTAATAATAGAATTATCCTTACTATAATGTAAGGGTCTAGTAAATTTGCCTAATTTTATGAGATTCTCAATTTCTTTTTTTAGTGGAATGCTATTTATATATTTTCTAATAACATACTTTGGCACGAAGGTCAGCAACATTTTATCCTTAATCAATTTTGTTTCTGTGTTTTTTTCATATATCAAATCGTCTATTAAATATTTAACAAGATTATAACCACAAGCTGTTAAATAATAACTACTTCTTGCTTGCCTTGGATTAATTTCAAAGACCTTATAACTCTTGTCTCGTATGTCGTATTTCAGATCAAACTCTGCAAATCCTTGATAACCTATTTCCTCCAAGAAATTTTGCATTTTGATAATAATATTTTCGTCATAGCCATACTCACTAAAACCATTGACCAGAACCGTGCAATTCCCCACCCCAGTATTAGTTCTCTCTTGCAAACCAATCTGAGCGAATGTCATTAATTTAACCTTCTTGTCCTTGCCACAATAGAATACTGCATCGAATAGCGAATCGTCACCACCAGGTACGAATTCTTGAATAATTAGTTCATCTTTATACCCAGAATTTCTGATTTTAGATATTATTTCCCATAACTCCTTTTCACTATTCACCTTATAAACCTTACTCATATTACTGAACTCGTGATTATGGTACTCAATATTATTAGAAGGCTTTAATATAATAGGATATTGAAAATCAACCTTAATCTCATCATTTCTATTACAAGAATATATTAATGTTTTTGGTAAATTTAATTTAGAAGAGTATTTTCTGTAAAAATCCGCTTTAATTAAAAGATTATTGACTATTTCTAGTGAGGGATAATTAAATATAAATTTCTTATCTAGTTTATCTTTCATTTCAACTATCTGTCTAACTGTCTTATCACTAGTAGCAATCAATAGGATTTTATTAAAATTAGAATCACTAGCGTATTTGTTTAATGACATTAACACTGCACTATCATTGTTATTTGGAATCAGTATTTTATTTATTATCTTAGTATATTTTGTTGCACCGGAAAATGATTTTGCCATCATATCTGCATTGCAATTATATAGTTCGTGATAACACCTTGCCATGTAATAGGCATTCATATCTGAGCCAAGTATAAGTACTGTAAAATCTCTTTTGTCCATTCTATTTATTTTAATACTCTGGGTATAGATTCTTTGAAGGCGCAGAGAATTTCATATACAGTTGTACTATTCCTCCTAGCAAGATCATTCGCAGATATATTATCACCAATAATTTCAACCCTGTCATATAGTTTGACAGTATTATCAATGGTAACTATTAACATACCCATATCTACAGCTATTATTTTGTATTTTTTTGAATTTATGAATACATATCCGCCATTATTGCCTCTAAGGAATCCGTCAGCATAACCAATAGATACAATACCAGTATAAATATTACTTTTTGTTTGATAGTAGGAACCATAGCCTATATACTCACCTTTTTTAATTTGCTTTATTTCTATAATTTCACTGTAGAGAGATAGGCATGATTTGAATTTACCTTTAATTATTCTATTTGTCTTACTAATATTAAATAATACAGTATAAATTTTGCGTTTAATTTCTCTAAAGAAAGCCTTGATACCAGTCTGCTTTAATGATGTAGTATAGTATCCATACATAACAGCTCCCAATCTAACTGCATTAACTATGTCAATCTTGTCATGATTAAGTAAAGTCAAACTTCTGCCTAAATGAACCATTGGAATCTCATTTAGATCAACTAATGATGTAATATTTCTAAATCTCTCTAATTGATCATCCCAATGTTTCTCATATATTCCTGTAGTAGCAAAGTGTGAGTATATGCCCTCAATTTTTATAAATGAATTATTTTTGCTAAAGTTTATTATATCTAGCACTTGATTCATATCTGATATACCCAATCTATTCAGGCCACTGTTAATTTTTAAGTGAAATTTAACTCCTTTTGATAAATTAATATTGATCAAATTTTTGAAATATAAATAGTCAGATATTGTAATCGCTATATCATTTGAAATTGCAATACTTACATCATCAATATGAATTGGCTGAAGGCACATTATTGGAATGTTCTGGTATAATTCACGAATTTTAATGGCCTCTTCAAGTGTAGAAGTTGCGAGATAATTTATCCCTGATTCAATCAAATATTTTATACTTTCATAGCCATGTCCATATACATTACCCTTAACTACGCCTATGTAGTACTTATAACCCCTATAATTATCAACTATATTTTTAATATTATCTTTTAGATTACTAGTATTTATTTCTATATAGGTCTTTCTATACATATGATTAAATTAATATTACATCTAATCTGGTAAATATGAAAGCGGATTGAGGTATGCTGCTCTTGGTGCAACAGGTATTATTGCATTTTTGCAATTCTTACTATTAGTCAACTTTGCAATCGTAACACCGTCTGAGGCAAAGACTGTGAAATGTAAATGTGGACCAAATGATGTTCCTGTATTACCGCTGTAACCTATAATCTCCCCAGTAGACACTGCATCGCCCTTTATTGCTTTTATAAGTGAGAGATGGGCATATAAAGTAGATAGGCCGTTATTGTGTTTTATTAATATCCATTTACCATATGAGCCATAATTTTTACATCTACCCTTATTGGCTAAATCCATATTTCCAGAATCAATAACAGTCCCAGATAATGCAGATTTTACAGGTGTACCAATATAAGCACCAAAATCAATGCCATTGTGACCTTTGCCAGCATATGCTTGAGGGTTTCTAGCAGCAAAAGCAGTATTACCGAAATATTGAGTAATTCTAACATGATCTAATGGCCATTTAAGGACTCCAGCATTATATGTTGGGATACTATTAGGATCTATAATAGTTTTTAGTGTTTCCTCAAACTCAAGAATTTCTTTTTCAAATGCCTCCTTCTCTATTTGTTTTGCAATTAATAATTTTTTATAGCTTGATTCGGTATTTTTTGTTTCAAGTAAAATTTGATTTTTCTCTTTTACTGTGTCTGCTATTATTTTTGTCTCATTTCTCAAATCATTTGTAAGTGATACTAACTCTTTCTTCTTTTGTTCAGTAATTCTCTTGTTCTCTTCCAAATTCTCTTTTAAATCTTCAAGTTCATGTATTCTATCCTGCATATTGCCCTGCAGAGTAGCTAATTGATCTGAATTATTCCATATTTCAGAAAGAGACTTTTGACTCAATATTGTCTCAATAATTGACGCAGAATTTGTCTGAGAAATAGTGTATAGTGATTGTGATATCACTCTTCTACTATCATTTATTCTTTCACTTTTATCGCCAATTTGTAATGATAGTTCTTTTATCTCAAGGTTTTTAGTAGCAATTTTATTCTCTGTAATTTTGATACTTGCCTCTAGTTTCTTTTTTGAAATATCAAGTGATTTTAATGTATTTTTTAAGGAATTAGCTTCTTGACCGAGAGCGTCAATATCTGTTTGATACTGTTTTATCTCTTGTTCTAGTTTCTGTATTGCCTCACTTCTGTCATTGATTTTACTTTTAAGTTCCTCTGCTGTTTCAGCATTAGCAAAATTTATTGAAATTAATAACAGAAACAAAATATATATAATTTTAATCAAATAATTCATATGCGAATTTCAAGCGTCTTATTGATTCATCCTTGCCAAGAATCTCACATATTGTGAATGGATCAGGAGATTTATCTTTACCTGATAGAGCATATCTCATAGGCCAAAGTACATTTCCTTTACCTCTTTCTTCTGCCAATGGCCATAATGCGCTTTTAACAGATTCTTTATTAAAATCTGTAATTTTGCCTAATATATCAATAATGTTTTCTAAATATATTTTTGTATTAATCAGATCTGGTTCTTGTTTCCACTTAAGAGACTCTTTATCGTATTTGCCAATGGAATTGATGAAAGATAATTCACCAGACAGTAATTCTGGTATATCTGAGAATTTACTGATCTTCTCCTTAACTAATGGTATCAATGATTTTGGAACATTATACTGTTTTGTTGCATCAATAAATTCATCAGTGCTCATTGCATCAATATACTTTTTGTTTACCCAGTCTAATTTTTGGACATTAAATATAGCGCCACCCTTCTGAACTTTTGAAAGATCAAATGAATTTATCAGTTCGTCCATGCTGAATATCTCCTGATCTGTTCCTGGATTCCAACCTATTAAAGCAACGAAATTTAAAATTGCCTGTGGCAAATACCCTTTATTTCTATAGTAGGTTAATGACACAGTCTCACCATGCTTTCTTTTTGAAAGCTTTGATCTATCCTCAGCTAAAACAAGCGGTAAATGAGCGTATAATGGTCTAGGAGCGCCTATAGCTTCCTGTATGAGAATTTGCCTTGGTGTATTTGATAAATGCTCTTCAGCACGTATAACGTGTGTAATTCCCATTTCAAAATCATCAACCACAACTGCAAGATGATATATTGGCTCATTAATACTTCTAGCAATGACAAAATCACCTAAATCAGTAGTATCAACTACCACCTCTCCTCTTATTAAATCATTTATTATTACTTTTTTATTTGGATTCTTAAATCTAATGACCTCGTCTCTTTGACCCTCTTCAACTACCTTTTCTTTTGAGATATATGCATGTCCAGAATCAATCATCTTCTTTATATATGAACTATGAATATCCACCTTATCACTTTGTTTAACAAAAATATCGTGTTTAAGACCAAGCCAATTCAAATCGTCGATAAGTCCCGTTGTCCATTCATCTTTACTTCTTAATTTATCAGTATCTTCAATTCTTAGGGCAAATTTGCCACCATTTCTCTTGGCAAATAGATAAGCAAAGAGAGCTGTTCTAACTCCCCCTATGTGTAGAAATCCTGTTGGTGATGGTGCAAATCTAGTTATAACTGTATTATTCATAATTAAACACCATTATAACACAAAAACACCCGAAAGGGTGTTTTTGGTATCTATATTAATTGATTAACCCTTTACCTCAGTTACATTTGTACTTACCTTGAATAGCTTCATTACATCATTTCCTGATGCGTCCTTCACCGCAGTGTCCTTTGTAGCGTCAAATTTCTTATCACCATCATCTGTATAAAGTTGAGCATAATACATAGCGCCATCAACTGTAGATTTTGTCAGTGTGATCTTGCCTGGATTTATACCCTTGTCAAAATACTGTGAGCCAAGAACATCACCTGCTACACCACTTTTATCACTCTTAATTACTACAAAACCTGGCTTTGATAATTGTACAGATGAAATATACACTATATTACCAGGGAATTGATCCAATACCATAACTTTATTTCCATCTGCATTAGTTGATTCTGTAGAATCAACAGTCTCAACTGCTACATCTGTAGTTGCTTTTGGATTCTTACTAAACATTTTGTAACCAAGGAAAACTAGGACAGCAATAACAATAACTGTTACTATCCATTGCCATACCTTTATACCATTTGTTGCTTCCATATTTATTTAATTAGATTAATAAAATACTCACCTACGTAGCTATTATAGCATATTAACTATTCATGTGACAATGCTGTTTCTAGTATGACATTTGCGATTTTTTGTGCTGCATCTACATGACTAAATTGCTTTGCAGCTTGACTCATTTTGTCTTTGATTGCCTGATTATTTATAATTCTATCTATTTCTGAAATTAATATATGTGATGATAAATTCTGCTCCTCCATGACCACACATGCACCAGAATGAGCATAGGAGAAGGCGTTATTCACCTGATCATGACTTATATTCTGTGGCAGGGGTATTATTATTGATGGTAATCCCCATGATGCAATTTCAAATATTGCTGAACCTGCTCTTGATACTACTATATCACTTGCGCCAGCAGCCATTCTTAGAGATAAATCATTTAAATAGTCATATGGGTGATATCTATGAGAATACCTACTATCTTTTAGTACTATTTCTGCAGTTTTTGTTACTATGTCAAAGTTCTTCCTACCTGTTTGATGAATAATTTGATATTTCTCAACTAATTCAGCTAATCCTTCTATTATCACATCATTGATGTTCTGCGCGCCTTGTGAACCACCAATTACAAAAACAGTTGGAATATTATCATCAAGTTTCAAATATTCCCTAGCTCCGTTTGTTAGTGGCTCCATAACATCCTTTCTAATAGGGTTACCAGTGAATGCTACTTTCTCTTTTTTAAAAAATTTACTCGCCTCTGGATACGATACAGCGATCTTTTGAGCAAATTTACCTGCCCATGAATTTACCTTACCTGGAGAACTATCTGATTCATGAATTATTACCGGTATTCTCAATATTCTTGCTGCAAATAGAGGTGGGAAGCTTGCATATCCACCTTTACCAAATACAACATCAGGATAGATCTGATACATTCTGATTATTGCTATAAACACTCCATATAAAGTTTTGAATAGGTCAGTGAAATTTAATAATGAGAAATATCTTCTAATTTTACCCGCTGGAACCTGAACAAATTCAATATCATTATCAAATAATGCCCTGGGATTGTACTGTGATGGCGCCATAAAATATAATTTTGGTGGCAAAACCTTGCTCTTTTTTGCACTATCGTACAATGCTTGTGCTATTGCAATTATTGGATAGAAATGTCCACCTGTACCACCACCTGTAAAAAGTATTTTCATTTTATTTTATGTTTTTTGGTATTTTGAAACATTAGCGATTATTCCTGCGGCTGCCAATGCAATTATTAGAGCGGTACCACCATGACTAACAAAAAGTAAAGGCATTCCTGATAGTGGAATAATTCCGAGCATTGATGAAATATTCATAAATGACTCTATGATTATAAGTATAGCAATTCCAACAACAAGAAGTCCACTGAAGTTATCTGGTGATTTTGTAGAAATTTTAATTGATTTAAATAAAAAGAATATGTATAGAAATATTAGACCAATGCTGCCAATAAAGCCGAATTCCTCTGCACCAACAGCAAATATTGAGTCTCCCATTGGTTCTGGTAAATAACTAAACTTCTGAATACTTTGTCCAAATCCCTTACCAGTTATACCTCCAGAACCAATAGCTATTAGTGATTGTTGTATTTGATATCCTGCACCTTGTGGATCACCTGAAGAATTAATAAAAGTCATAAATCTTTGTCTTGCATATGGTCTTATATAAATAATTGATGAAATTGCTATTAGTAAAACTAGTGAAAGTATTGCTAAGTCTCTTATTCTTGCACCGGAAATAAATAGCATAATTATTCCTGTAATAGCAATAACAACAAGTGTATCTGTATCAGATTGTGCTAGAAGTATAAATCCTAATATTCCGACAATGATCAGGTAAGGTAGAATACTAGTTTTAAATTCCTGTATTTTATCTCTTACACCAGAAAGCCATGCAGAGAAATAAATAATAAAAGCTATTTTTAGAAATTCCGATGGCTGAAATGTAATAAGTCCAAGGTCAATCCATCTAGTCGCACCACCATGATGAACGGTTATATAAGGAATAAAAAGTAATAAGTTAATAACTATCGCAGAGATCATTATATAGAAAGAATATTTTCTTAAATTCTTATAATTAATTTTAGACATTATAAAAAATGCAACACATCCAATAATTAGACCTATAAATTGCTTTATAGCGACCAAGCTGTATACAGACTCATTTCTCAGTAGTAACCCCATTGATGCAGACATAAATATCAAAAAACCGATACCGGTAAGTAACATAATGGAAATAAGAAATACTCTATCGATTCTAGGATTTTTGTTCATCACTATTAATATTTTGTTTGAAACTATCAATATCTTTTTTAACCAATTCAAATTCAGGCATATCTTCAATTTTAGATAATCCTAAATATGATATTAATTCTAATGTTGGCTTATACAAGAAGCTTCTTTGATCTTTTGGATTATCAACCTTTTGTATTAGTCCTCTGACCAACAAATTTCTAATAATAAATTGTGAATTAACTCCCCTAATATAATCTATCTCAGGTCTAGATATTGGGCCTTGGTAAATTATTATTGATAAAGTCTCTAATCCAGCTTTACCAAGATCTCTCGTAAGTTCTTCTTTTGTAAGAGACTCGATTAATTCTGAAGCAAGCTTATTTGTTCCCAATGTGATCTCCTCGCCGTCCTCTATAATAGTTATTCCCCTATTTTCTAATACTTTTCTTAATTCAATAATTCCTAGCTTGATTTCTTCTTCAGTTCTCTTGAGAATATTTGCAAGCTTTTTTATGGAGATCGGTTCAGCTTTCCAAAATAACACTGCTTCAATTTGTGATTCTAAATTTAATTGCATATATTTTTTAATTATACCTTGGAACTCCTATTTCCTTGCTTTCCATGTGAATATCAGAGAAATTCTTGTCTTGACTTACATGTATTACACCCTGCTTAACTAATTCTAGCATTGCCAAGAAACTAACTATTACATTTACTTTCTCAACCTTATTTGTAGAACCAGAGAATTCGCTGAATTTCATTCTAAGGCCTTGTGTGATTCTTTTGGTTAAATTATCAATCATTTCTTCTAAACTAACTACTTTTTTGACTACTGCCTTTGGAATATTCTCTTTTTTTGGTAATAATTTAATAATATCCTTTATTGCCTGAGCGAGAGAAAGTAAATTCATAGACTCATGTGGTGAGAATACTGGAACGGTCGGTCTTTGTTGTGATTGTTCAAATATTATTTCTTTACCAAACAGATTTGAAACATTTACACTTGCTTCCTTTATCCTTTTAAAGATTTTTAATCTTAATTCAAGATCATGAATTCCCTCTTCTTCCTCTTCAGTTAATGTAAGAGCTGGTAATAAGGATTTTGATTTTATTAGTAATAAAGTAGAAGCTATTAAAATAAAATGTGCGGAATCGCCCATTGGTAATTTATCAAAATTTTGAATATGGGCTATAAAGTCATCCGTAACTTGAGACAGAGCTATGTCATTTATGAATAATTTCTTTTTCTCAACTAATGTAAGTAGCAAATCCAATGGCCCTTCAAAAACTTGAGTTTTAATTTTGAACTGATCTGGCATTTATATATTGTAACAGAAAATGCCTGGCGTTTGTAAGCGCTCAGGCACTTTGATATTCATTGTGTCTCAAAAAGACAACAATTATTTGGAATGTGCCTCACAACACCTTTTTTGTTGATATAGAAATTGACATTAACTACATCTCGTCCGCTAGGTCCGCTTGGCATCAGTGCTAAGTATACTTTCAAGCATTTACATTTTTTACATCTACTTATTGTTTTACTGTAGCATTTTGTCCCGCAATCTCTTTCAACCGTGCAGACTTCTGTTTTGAGAGCTTTTGACTCTATCTTATTTGGTCTTGGTCTGTATGTTCTTTTTGCATTCATCTGGTATGAGAATAGCATAATTTATTTACCGATAAACATTGACAATTTATACAAAGATGATATATTTGTGTTGGAGGATAATCAAACTATGAGCACAACACATGAGCTAGAGATTCTCGCAAATTATACTGGTTCATTTTCAGTTCGACTGTTTGAGGAGGGCTATACTGAAACCCTCGCTGAGTCGATCGAGGTTGATAAGGGTGTAATATATGTTAGCCACGGTTGTTTTACCGCAACAGCTGAACAAGTCTCAATCATGGTCAATGGGCAGGAAGTGTCCATTGAAAGAAGCGATGTAAAGGAGATCATTAGCGGGGAGGGTATGAAACTTTTTTAACCCATCTCTAGTCAAACTACAAGCCACCAACAATAAGAGGAATTGATGGTGGCTTTGTTTTTGCTTTAAAACAAAAAAGACGCCGAAGCGTCTGATTTGTGGATTACCAATGGTTATGATTTCCTCGGATTACCACCCAGAATCCTTTTTATTTTATCATTGAATTTACTTTGACAACAGACCATCAATTCTATTTATATCTCTTGGAAATAGTGTTGCCTCTTTAACATTTTCTATACCGAATAGTTTTGCTGTTAGTCTTTCTAGACCAAATCCGAATCCTCCATGAGGTGGCATACCACTTCTGAAAGCTTGTAGATAATAACTAAACTTGTCTGGATTAAGCTTCTTTTCTTTCATAGATGAAACTAGATCATCATAGTTGTGAATTCTTTGAGCTCCTGTTGTTATTTCAACACCTCTAAATAATAGGTCAAAACCTTTTGTGTATGAAGGATCCTTCTCATCTCTATAGGTATAGAATGGTCGCTTAACTGTTGGGAAATTAGTTACAAAAATAAAATCTGAATTATGTTCTTTCTTTGCATAATCACATAACCATCTTTCATGTTCTGGTTCTAGGTCTGGTTCATTCATACAATCCTTACCTGTTTCCTTTGTAATTAATGCCTGAGCTTCTCTCAATGTTAGCTTTGGAATTTCATCAGGAACTACTGGCAGTGTGGCATTCCATAACTTAAATTCCTCTGAATATTTACTTGATAGTTCTTTCATTAAATACACCAACCACTTGTTCTCCATATACATAATATCAACATGATCCTTTATGAATGCCATTTCAATATCCATACTTGTGTACTCGTTTAAGTGTCTTGTTGTACTGTGTTTCTCTGCTCTATATACATTTCCAATTGAGAATACCTTCTCGAAGACACCAACCATAATTTGCTTATACAATTGTGGACTTTGAGCTAGGTGAGCTATGTGTTTGAAATAAGTAACATCAAAAGAATTTGCGCCTCCCTCTGCATCATCTCCAATTAATTTTGGTGCCTGAAATTCAACGAAATTTTCCTTATTAAAGAATTCTCTAAAATTCCTTACAATTTCTGCTTGCACTTTGAACACTGCAGTGTATTTTGCTCTTCTAAGAGTTAAAGGTAAATTATCTAGATGTGTATCTATATTAATATCTGCATCTTTGTCGAATGGAAGGTCCTTTGCAGCACTCAGTATTTCAATATTCAATATTTCTAGCTCAATATCCCCGTTTAATTTATCCTTTTGAATATTTCTCTCTGGTCTCGCATTAACCTTACCTGTAACCTTCACTACCCATTCTGATCTCAGCTTCACACCTACCCCATGAGCTTCTTTTGCATTTGGCAGAATAACACCTTGTATTCTTCCTGTAACATCGCGAAAATCAAGGAAAATAAGCTTTCCCTGATCTCGGCGAATATCAACCCAGCCAGAAATACTAACTTCTTTGCCTAAATGATCTTTTAGATCTTTTATATAAGTTCTTTGCATAATTGACATAATAGCAAAAAAGCTCGTTTCCCGCTATAGTCTTTATCTCTCCAGCTCCTCTTCAAATTCTCTGAATTCTTCATCCTCATCAATGTGCTTAAGTATTGCAAGACTATTATATTGCTTTAATTCTGAAATGTCTGCTCTTGCTTCATCTATATCTTCTTGTACATGAATCAAATCTATTTTTACTTCTTGCAAACTTTGACTCATCATATCTACCTTTTTGTCTATTCTCGCTAAAGCTCCTAAAACAAATGAATACTGTTCATTATTTTCCATAATTATTTAATTAATTTAATAATGAAATAAGTATAGAAAATTTGGTATTAAGAAAAGCTTAAGAAGTTATTAAGATTTAATGAAGATTTACAATACACCGATATTCTTCTTCACTGTCAAAAGTTTGGCATCTGCTTTCTCTTTAGCTCGTTTAGCTCCATTAGCTAAAACAGACTTAATTAACTCACTATTATTAGCAATCTCAGCTCTCTTATCTCGCATAGGTTTGATGAAAGCGTCAAGATCTTCTATTAATTTCTCTTTCAAAATTTTGTATTTACCCTTATTTTCTTCATAAATCACCTTCAAATCCGCTTCTGATCTAACTAGCTTGTGGATATTATAAACATTTGTGGGGATATCTGAACCAGAATCTGTAACTATACTCATTACTGCTTTTGTTATCTCATCTCTAGTAGCAAATAACGGAATTGTATTTCCATAACTTTTACTCATCTTTCTCCCATCTGTTCCAGGAACTATTGCAACTGAATCTAGAATAATTGGCTCAGGTAGCTTAAATGTCTCACCGAAGATATTGTTGAACTTCTGTGCTGTATCACGAGTATACTCTATGTGTTGCTTCTGATCCTGACCAACTGGTACCACATCTGTATCATAAAGCAGAATATCAGCGGCCATAAGCATTGGATAATTAAATGTGCCGACATTTATTTCCTTATCCTTCGCTTCTGCATCCTTGAATGCATGTGCGCGCATAAGATATGGCATTGTTGTAATAGAGTCGAATATCCATGTTAACTCTGTGTGAGCAGATACATCGCTTTGTTTGAACAATACCGCCTTCTTGACATCAAGCCCTATTGCTAGATAGTCTAGAATGAGATTGGTAATATTATTTCGCATTTCCTCTGCATTCTGAATTAAATTTAATCCATGATAATCTGCTATCATGAAATAGCAATCATACTCAGCTTGCAAATCAAGCCACTGCTTCATAGCACCGAAATAATTACCAATATGCGCAGTACCAGTTGGCTTAACTCCAGAAAGTAAAATCTTTTTCATAAATTTAAGTATAGCATATTCATACTAACACTTCGCAAACTCTCTTTTTTCAAAACTTCCTCGTTACTCGTTTTGTAAAAAGAGGTTTGCTTCGTGTTTATATCCCCTCCTTTTTTAATTCCTCAATTATCTTCTGTGCATTCTTTGAAAGCTTCTTAGGTATATTCACCTTTGTAACTATTAGAATATCTCCTCTTCTTCCTCTTTCATCTGGAA
>CAZVVX010000004.1:38026-42187 GCA_964631035.1 uncultured Candidatus Saccharibacteria bacterium
ATATTCACCTTTGTAACTATTAGAATATCTCCTCTTCTTCCTCTTTCATCTGGAACTCCTTTCTGCTTTATTCTCAATATTTCATTATGTGTTGTTCCCTGTGGTACTTTAATTTCAATTATTCCATCTAATGTTTCTATATCTATGTTTGCACCAAGTAATGCTGTTGTTAATTTTAAATCCAATTCCATTATCAAGTTATATCCTTCCTTACGGAATACTGGATGATCTGCTACCCATACTCGAACTATAAGGTCACCCTTGCCTCCTGGACCATCCTCACCCCTTCCTGGAATTCTAAGTCCTTGTCCGTTCTCAATGCCTGGAGGAATCTTCACTGCTAATTTCTCTTTATTAACTGTTATCTCCTTTTCCAAACCAAAAATAGATTCTTTGAAAGTTAATTGTACATCAACATTTATATTCTTGCCCTTTCTAACTCTCTTACCACCACCGAAAAATTCACCGAATATATCTCCAAGATCAAATTCGAATGCCTGACCATTCTGTCCCTGATACTGTCTTGCAAATCCAGAGAAATCGAATCCACCGAATCCTCCACCTTGTCCAGGATTAAATCCAGATGGTCCTGCAGATCCATACATATCGTACTGCTGCCTCTTTCCATCATCAGAAAGCACGGTATATGCCTCGTTTATTTCCTTAAATTTGGCATCCTGGCCATTATTCTTATCAGGATGATGTTCATGAGCCAGCTTGCGGAAAGCCTTCTTTATTTCGTCTTTTGATGCCCCCTTTTCAACTCCTAGTATCTTGTAATAGTCCTTCATATGTGGCGGTGATTATAGCAAATATTATGATTATTTTAACTATTGACATTTTCATATATATGTGCTAATATATAAAAGGCTTAGTAAAAACCAAAAAAATCAACCAGAACGAAAATGACATTCAAGGAATTACTCACTCAGTCCGAAGGGCAAAAGGTTCAAATATCGATTGTTGGTGAGACTGGAAAGTGGCGGAAAGTCACTATTCTCAAGGTATACGAAGACTGTCTGGAGTATACCCAACATGGGCTGAACAAATACTATGTTCAGCTCGATAAGATCATCGAGTTTCAGCTGTAAAATATGATCAGCTTATAGCACCCCACGGTCCAATCCCGTAGGGTGCTTTTCAATTTTACTATTTTAGTTAAATATGATATAAGTTTGATCAAATAGCACAACAAAGGATGAATGATGATCAAAAGTAGCGAAGACAAGTGCTGTGTACTACTTCAGATAAGGGTTAGCGATTGGAGTAGATATCCAACTCTCATTGATGTGTACGCAACTCTCAATGAGTGGATGAGAAAAAAGTTATGTACTCTCCAAATGGACCTTCTCATCACTGACGACATCGTATTGGCAGCTCAGAGGTGGGATGGCCAGAGAACAATCATTTTCCTTGGTGATCCTCAAGGAGGTGCCAAATACGGAATGATAATCAGTGACGACAACAATCTAAGGAGTATCCTTATGGATCTTTTAAATAGGGCGAATGCCTAACACGAAAGCCGGTCACCCCTCGCGGGTCACCGGCTTCGATTTTTATACAATTGAACAGTTTCCATTTGGGAACATACTGGTATCTCAGTATTCCGGAATTTCCGGAAGTAAGATTATCATGGTTGAACTACAAAAGCTTTACTTTTCAAATAAATATGGTACTGTATTGATTGGATCAATGTAGGTATATGAGAAAAATCAAAAAACAAATTGAACTGATTCAGAACGGTCAGGTGTTAAAAACGTGGCAGGCATGTGATAATATCAACTACACAAACGGTGACGAATGCACCTTCATGTCTGATTGTAAGTTTATTGTTATTCGACACCACCAAAATATTGTGATAATCATCTCCGACGAGGAGACAATTCAAGGTCAATGACACGAAAGCCGGTAACCCCTTACAGGGTCACCGGCTTCGATTTTTATATTTACCAATATCAATATTTATGTTATATTTATACCGTAATTTAGTTCCAAACATATGAAATGCCCTATTTGCGAAAGTGAATTCTGTGACCACAATGCAGGTCAGAAGAATCAAGCAAGACAAAGGATTAATTCAGGTTTGCCAGCCATAGATAAGGAGTACGAAGATTGGGTCAATGACCCACATTCAAATCCATATCGTGGATTGAGACTGACTGAGGAACAAGCCGAGAGGTTGGCTTATCTCAGAAAGCCTGATTTTGGCAGACTAGAGTAACGTCAGCGAATACACCTCCGATTGTGTCCCCGAGCAACTGCTCAGGAACACTTCGGGGGTCTTTCTTTTAACTACTTCTTCTCCTTAAACTCCGCATCCTTCACATCTCCCTCTGGACCCTTAGCATCTCCTGCACCACCTGTTGGTCCTCCTGCTGGTGGAGTTTGCTGTGCTTGTTCTGCTTGTGCTTTAGATAGTATCTCACCAATTTTAGAAAGTTCAGATGAAAGAGTATCTGTAACTTTCTTTAATTGAGCAAGATCTGTTCCCTCTTTCGCTGTCTTTACATCTGCTATCTTGTCCTCAATAGACTTTCTCAAATCAGCTGGAACCTTATCACCCGCATCCTTCAATGATTTCTCTGAAGTATGAATCAGCTGTTCTGCCATATTCTTGGCTTCTACCATTTCCTTTTTCTTTGCATCTTCTGCGGCATTCATTTCTGCATCTCTTTTCATTTTCTCTACTTCTTCTTTTGAAAGACCAGAACTTGCAGTTATCTTTATAGAATTAGCTTTGCCTGTGGCTTTATCCTTGGCTGTTACTGATAGGATACCGTTGGCATCAAGGTCAAATGTAACTTCAACTTGTGGCATTCCTCTTGGAGCAGGTGCAATACCATCTAGAATAAATCTTCCTAGAGACTTGTTATCTGCTGACATAGCTCTTTCACCTTGAGTAATGTGAATTTCTACAGATGTTTGATTATCTGCTGCTGTAGAGAAGATTTGTGACTTCTGAGTAGGTATTGTTGTGTTCTTCTCTATGAGTTTTGTAGCTACTCCACCCATTGTTTCGATAGATAGAGAAAGTGGGGTAACATCAAGAAGTAATACTCCCTTTACATCACCTGCAAGTATACCTCCTTGAATAGCAGCTCCAACCGCAACCACCTCGTCAGGATTCACACCTAGATGTAATTCCTTACCGAAGAAATCCTTCACAGCCTTTTGCATAGCTGGCATACGAGTCTGTCCTCCTACAAGAATAACTTCGTTAATATCAGCTATCTTAAATGGAGAACTCGCCATTGCTCTCTTTGTAATCTCCATTGCTCTATCAATAAATTCCTGTGTTAGTTCCTCAAGCTTTGCTCTTGTCATAACTAAGAGCAAATGCTTTGGTCCATCAGCACCAGAAGTTAAGAATGGAATATTAATCTCTGTTTGCATTGCTGTTGAAAGCTCTATCTTGGCCTTCTCAGCAGCTTCATCTAGTCTCTGAAGAGCTAGCGCATCCTTTCTAACATCAATTCCCTCTTGCTTCTTGAATTCCTCTGCAAGCCAATTAATAATCTTCTGATCTATATCCTTACCTCCAAGATGTGCATCTCCGTCTGTAGACTTTACCTCTACAACATCATCTCCTACTTCTAGTACTGAGATATCAAATGTTCCTCCACCGAAGTCGAATACTACTATCTTCTCATCCTTCTTCTTATCGAATCCATAAGCCAAAGCTGCTGCAGTTGGCTCATTGATTATTCTCTTTACATCAAGTCCTGCTATCTTACCTGCATCCTTTGTTGCTTGTCTCTGTGCATCGTTGAAATATGCCGGTACGGTAATAACTGCTTCTGTAACTGGCTGACCTAGTCTTGCTTCTGCATCTACCTTCATCTTTGCAAGAATCATTGCAGAAATTTCCTCTGGTCTATACCATTTATCTCCCATCTTCACCTCTATTCCTCCTGATGCTGACTTTTGCATTTCAAAAGGCACAGATGCTCTATCCTTCTGCACTGCTGGATCATCGAAGTTATGTCCGATAAATCTCTTGATTTGATAAATTGTATTCTTTGGATTTGTTACTCCTTGTCTTTTGGCTAGTAGTCCTACCATTCTCTCGCTTGTCTTAGACAATGCGACAATAGATGGTGTTGTTCTAGCACCTTCTGAATTCTCTAATATTTTTGGGGTACCTGCTTCCATCACTGCAAC
>CAZVVX010000005.1:0-1318 GCA_964631035.1 uncultured Candidatus Saccharibacteria bacterium
TACCCCACCAACAAAATCAACCCTATCCACCACCCCAAATCCGACACCAACAAACTAAACATAAGCTTTCTTTGCAAAGACGCTGGCAATAGCTCGGTCTGCCGTCCCTCTCTTTCTCGTGATATCAAAAGTGGACTTATATAGAATGACAGAAATAATCCATTGAGTATTAGAATACAAGCAATAATTGCATGATAGAAAGGTATACCAGTGAATGATGCATCACGATAGAGAATCAAACCTCCAATAATTACTAGAGAAATACCAATCCAAATAAGTGGCTTGGTAACTTTGTGAGTTCTGATTGATGCTTCTGTCCAATAGCTTGATTTCCTCCCTAGAAATCCATGAATATCAATAACAGTCACAGCTCCAAGACCGATAACAAATCCAGCTATAAATATAAACAGTCCAATAAAATCTAATGTCATAATTATTTATCTTGAATAAGATTTTATCATTTTTCAGGTTTTTCTGCTAAAATATAATTACCAAATGAAAACCATCAACCTCCACGCCACTTGGTTAATCAAAGCTCCCCTATCAGAAGTATTCAATATAATGACAGATTTTAAAAACTGGCCAGAATATTTCCCAAGAGTTGCAGAATCTATAGAAGTTACAAGGCAAGAAGGAAATTATTTAGAAATTAATGCCACAGTTAAATCTTTCGGAAAAAATTTTCCAGTAAAAATGAAATACCACATACTTCCCAATAGAGGTTTTATTTCTGATAATGAAAGTCTGAAATTTGGCACTTCAGGACATGAGGAGTTTTTACTTTCTGAGAAACCAGAAGGAACTGTTATTGATTACACATATCAAGTTACAATTCACAAAACCTGGTTACGTATAATAGCAAAACCACTTATTGGTTGGTTCTCTATGAAATTCTGGGAGAAAGCAGTAATAAATGAATTAAGGAAAAGGGTTGAGAAATAGTAATCAATCATTAAAAAACTTTTATCACAACAAAAAAGCTGGAGCACAAGGCATCCAGCTTATCTCAGTGAAATAGAATACAGGGAAAGGACTTTCACCTCTTCCTCATCGTCTTCGACAGACGATCCTAGCTGAAGTCATATCAACTTCTCGCAACCCTTTAGGATTGAATGTGTTCACAAGAATCTTTCAGCACATACAACAGTGCCCCGCCGACTCAAGCAATACACATCTACCATTTCTACCTTTTTACAGGCAGTAACTTTTAAAAGCTTTCGCTTAACCTGCTGATCAGGCAAGGTCAGTTATGGAGCTAGCTATCTGGTGTATTCTATTTCAAGTTAAATATTAATACTTAAATTGATAAATTTCAAAT
>CAZVVX010000005.1:1418-39555 GCA_964631035.1 uncultured Candidatus Saccharibacteria bacterium
CTGGTGTATTCTATTTCAAGTTAAATATTAATACTTAAATTGATAAATTTCAAATATTTTCACTCCTCTGTTGGCTTTCGCATATGATAAATGCATAAAATATTTAATTAATATATAATTAGGAAATGAAAAACAGCAAAATACTTATATTTACTTTTATACTAATTTTATTGGCGATAGGTTATATAGTTTCAATCAATGCTGATAAGCCCAAGGTTCAAGATTTACCTATCAACAGCGGCTCACAAGGTAAGTTGAATATTGATGTAGTCTGTACAAGCGCCCTATCATATATGACATTTGAAAATGGAGAAGCATCAGACAAATTTATTTCTGAGTGCAAGGAAGGTAAGCATCCAGATGTTGTAGAAAGATACAAGAAAGACATGAACCTAGGTGATGGTGTTGCAATCTAATTTACAAACTCAATCTCAAAGGGATACATTCCCATACCACATGAACCTCTGAATTTCCCTGCTTTCTGAACACCAATATCTATATCTGTTGAACCGGTATTCGGTAATATTTTAGAAACACCCACACCTGGAATTCTTATAGAAGCAGAGCAGTCAAAAGTATTACTAGTATTGAATCTAACAATAGTTGGTATATCAGCTTTAGCTTGGCTAATTCTTGGGAAATATCCACCTTTAGCATTTATTTCTACAATTTGTTTGCCATCAACAATACTTACATTATTGTAATCAACATACTGAACATTTTCCTTATTATTAACAAGAAGAATAGATCCGAGAATAAATATAACTGCGACTATTATTGATATTATGGTTGATTTCATATTTATAATTATACTAGAAATTAAAGACTGGAGATATCAGTCCGATAACAACTAGACTATTAATAAGATTGAAAATAGCAAACATAATAACTATTAATCCAGCAGTTTTGAAGAATATACCTGATTTTGAACTATTCTGAATACTAAATGAACTAAAACTAATTAGTGCTAGAACAGGTAAAGTTCCTAATGCAAATGCAAGCATAGTAAATCCCCCATTCAAGAAACTACCAGTAGTCAAAGTATATATTTGCATTGACTGAGTGAATCCACAAGGAAGGAAAAAGGTTGCAATACCTACTAGAAGTGGAGTTAAAGTATGATTTAATTTTGATACTCCATGAGCGTGTTTTGCAATGAATTTTGGCATTGATGGTTGCAACTTTTTTGCCCAATGAAATGTATCTAGAAGATTTATTCCTAGTATTAGCATGATAATACCAACTATTAAGCTTAATACAAATGTAGATGTAGAATTGAGAGTAAATGCAGACCCAATAGATCCAATAACACCACCAAGGACAAAGAAAGAAACAATTCTACCGAAATGAAATAGAATTTGTGGCTTTAATTTATCTCCCTCTTTTGCAAAAGTAGCTGACATAGATAACACTAACCCACCGACTACAGCCATACATGTAGAAAGTGAAGCAATGATTCCAATGATAAATGCAGTACTATAATTCACCTCGCCTGAGTCAACTAGATTTACTATTCCTAGTTTCTGTAGAACTATAAAAACAACAATGAATCCTATAGCAATAGGAAATGCAATTTTGAAATCATTCCATTTAATATTTTGTATTTGTTTTTCAATAGAAACCCTATATCCATATGACTTAACTGGAATTGATAATTCCTCGGCTATTTGTTCCATAGTCCTATCACCAAAATCTCCTTCAACTTCAATAGAACGAGTTTTTAGATCTGACTTTACTGATGAAATATTTGGCAAACTCCCTATCTCATTCTCAGTTAGAATAACACAAGAATTACAATGCATACCGTGAACATGAAATTTATATTTTTTAATTTGATTATTCATACTTTATATTTAATTATAATTTTTTAGTCTTAATACGAAGTGAATTTGAAACCACAGACACTGAGGACATGGCCATAGCAAATCCTGCGAATACAGGGTTCAATAACCAACCGAAGATAGGATAGAACACTCCAGCAGCAAGTGGAATACCAACAATGTTATATATAAATGCCCAGAATAGATTCTGCTTTATTCCTCTCATAGTTATCTTAGAAAGCTTTATAGCTTTCACTAATTTTGAAATATCACCACCAAGAAGTGTAATACCAGCGCTCTCAATGGCCACATCTGTTCCTGTACCCATAGCAATACCAACATTCGCCTGAGCAAGAGCAGGAGCATCATTCACACCATCACCAGCCATAGCCACAATTCTACCTTGCGCCTGCAATTCTTTAATCTTAGACATCTTATCTTGTGGTAGAACATTTGCAATAATCTCATCAATACCCACCTGTGAGGCTATATACTTTGCAGTCCTCTCATCATCTCCTGTCAACATAATTACCTTTATGCCCATTTTGTGTAAATTAGTTATTGCATCTTTTGACTCCTTTTTAACATCATCAGCAACCATTACAAATCCCAAAACCTTTTCTTTATTAGCAATTATAACCGGAGTCTTACCCTGTGATGAATACTCAACAATCTTTGTTGTATCAAATGAAATTCCTAAATCATCAATCAATCTAACATTACCTATATAATATTCCGCATCATTTACTTTTCCCCTTACTCCTTTACCTTGTATATTATCAAAATCTAAGACATCTGAGATAGAAATACTCTTCTCTTTAGCATAATTTACTATTGCATGAGCGATTGGATGTTCTGACTTACTCTCTAGTGATGCAAGTATTGTGATAAGTTCCGCTTCGCTTAAATTAGATAGATTATTGATATCAATCAAAGTCGGCTTACCTTTAGTTATTGTTCCAGTTTTATCAACTATAACAGTGTTTACTTTGTGAAGTTCCTCTAGAGTCGCTGCGTCCTTGATAAGAATACCCTCTTTTGCACCCTTACCTACACCAACAATAATCGCTGTGGGTGTAGCTAGGCCTAAAGCACATGGACAAGCGATAACTAGAATACCTACAAAAGACACGATTCCGTATGACAATGCCTGAGAGAATCCAAGATAAGCAGATCCAAATATGAGCCAAGCTCCCAATGTGATAAATGAAATAACTAGAACAATAGGTACAAATATAGATGAGATCTTATCTGCTAGAGCTTGAATTGGTGCCTTACTTCCTTGCGCATCTTCAACCATTTTTATTATTTGTGATAGCAGGGTTTCAGAGCCAATCTTTGTGGCCTTAAATATAAATGAACTATTAGTATTTATAGTTCCAGCTACTACATTATCTCCAACATTCTTCTGCACTGGCATTGGTTCTCCTGTAACCATAGACTCATCAACAAATGATTTACCACTTGTAATTTGTCCATCAACAGGAATCTTTGAACCAGGTTTTATTACAATCAAATCTCCATGTACAACATCATTCACAGAAATTTCAATTTCCTCTCCATCTCTAATAACCAAAGCAGTTTTTGCTTGTAAATTAAGTAATTTTTTTATGGCATCACCAGTTTTTATTTTTGACCTCGCTTCTAAATATTTACCAATAGTAATAAATGCAACCACAACAATAGTTACATCATAATATTGATAATCCACATTTATAAATGGCCTTAGTAAATCTTCAAAAGCAGTTACAGCAAAGCTATATACAAAAGCTGCACTAGTACCAATACCAATAAGAGTATCCATATTAGCCTTACCATATTTTATAAAACGATAAAAACCAAGAAGATATGGTTTACCAATTACAAAAAGTGTATAAGTAGCTAATAAAGGTAGAAGATGATGGAAAAATTCTTCTAATGTATAGTTCATAATAATTTCATTTTTAGAAAGAATATCCCAACCCATCATAAATATAGCAATAATTGCAAGAATAATAGAAGGCCATATATTTAATTTGTCAGAATTATCACTTTTAGACATATGATTTGCATGGGGATCATCTTCTGATAGGTCTAAAATATAACCAAGTGGCTCAATCTTTTTAGAGAGATCTGCGGGTGTGATTTTTGAATTATCAAAAGAAACCTTGGCCTTCTCAGCTCCATAGTTTACTTCTACTAGACTCACTCCTTTAGTTTTTTTCAATGTGCTCTCAATAATACTAGCGCATGAGGCACAATGCATTCCTTTAACTTTATATATTTTTGTATTCATAAGTGTTATTTTCTTTTTAACTTATAAACTTTTAAGATTTCCCCAACAGCTTTGTCTGTACTACCACCCTTGATCTGTTCAACCACACAATGCGAAAGATGATTTTCCATAAGTATATCTTCAACGTTTGAAAGACCTTGTTTGATTGCCGAACTTTGAGTAATAATATCTATGCAATATTTCTCTTCTTCAATCATCTCTCGCAATCCACGAACCTGCCCCTCTATAATTTTTAGTCTTTTAGTTATTTTTGTTTTATCATTCATATAAATATGATACCCCCTGTGGGGTATATGTCAATAAGATATCATCAGTGCTTGAATATATAACAATATTTGTATAACATTGTTAATAAATCACTAAAATATATGGATGTAATGACAAGTAAAATGAAGATTAATTTGGTTTTGATTATAGTTATTGCATTTATTATTGGATGGTTATCCTCAATATTATATATAAAGTCAAATAATAGTAAGACTCCTAATTCAATCAGACAAAATTCTCCTGATTTTCAATATATCAATCCCCTACTCTTTGTAGATAATTCAGAAGAGAATTTCTCTGAATACAGACCACTGGAATCAAAAATCAATAAATACATAGATGATACTGTAGACAAAAATAACGCAAGGAAAGTATCTGTATATTTCAGAGATCTCAATACTTCACATTGGGGAGGTGTAAATGAAAATGAGCTTTATGCCCCATCAAGTATGCTTAAGGTTGCAATTCTTATTAGTTATTTAAAATTAGCAGAGAAAAATCCTGATATTTTAAATAGAAAATTAGAATATAATTATAAAGAACAATATCAGGAATACTACAAACCAAACAAGCTAAAAAATGGTAGTTATACTGTTTTGGAAATGTTACAACAAATGATTATAGAGTCTGATAATACATCTATGTCTCAGTTGGTCGCACTACATTCAGACGAGATAGTTAAGCTTTATAAGGATTTGAAATTACCAAATATTATTGATTCCAATACTGATTTTATGTCTACAGAAGATTATTCATATATTTTTAGAACACTTTATAATGCTACATATCTTAGAAAAAATTATTCGGAGCAAGCATTAAAATTATTAACATTTACAAAATTTGATAAAGGTATAGTTGGTGGAGTTGGAACAACTACCAAAGTTGCTCATAAATTTGGTGAACATACTATTACATATAATGGCACAGTCACAGAAAGACAATTGCATGATTGTGGAATAATTTATTTCCCAAATAAGCCATATTTGTTGTGTATAATGACGAAAGGTGAAGATTTTACAAAACTTGAAACAATAATATCTGATTTATCAAGAATAATATTTGATTTTATTAAACAGTAATTTATATAATCTATTCAAAATAAATATTAATTCGCTCCATAACTATCAACCAAATTGATAAAGCACATTGTATTCTGACCAACATTGAATGTATTAGATTTCTCAATATTACATTTTACATTTCCTAATAATGCCCACGCTATTCCATTCTTTGTACAGACATTATTATTCACAATAGAGCATGTATACTGTATACCAACAAAATCATCAGGTGGTCCGGGTACACAACCCCAATCTATAATATCCTGAGCAGTACAACCAGAAGCTAAATCTACAATTTTAGTAAGCTTTGTTGGTTTAATATATGGACGAATATTGTTATTTATTATAGCGATCTCAGTAGCAGGTGTTGAACTATTAATATAACCACAAATACCTCCAGAATATCCCTCACCCAGACAATTCCAACCAGTAGTCGCAGTAGGATATGTTTTATTATCATTTTTGTATAACTCAAATGCTAATACATACTGCCTCATAAGTTGAGTAACATACGAATTATATGCTTTATCTCTTGCCGAACTTACACTAGCCAAAACTACTGATGACAATATAGAAATTATTGAAATAACTACCAATAATTCAATTAATGTGAAGCTCTTATCACCTCTAAGAATTTTAGATTTAATTAATTTCTTAAAAATTAGTTTTTTAAAAGAATTAATTATACTCATAAATAATAGAAATAAATTAATACGAACACACCAAGAATAATTCTATAGTAAGCGAATAAAGTAAAGTTGTGTAATTTAATATATTTGATTAGAAATTTAATAACCATAAGTGCCACAACAAATGAGGTCAGAAAACCCAGAGTAAGCAGAATAATTTCACTTCCCCTAATAATAAGACCGTGTTTTATAAGACCATAACCAGATGCAGCAATCATCGTTGGTATAGCTAGAAAAAATGAGAATTCGACCGCAAGCGATCTAGATGCACCAAGTAATAATGCACCAATTATTGTGGATGCAGATCTTGATGTGCCAGGAATCATTGCAAGACATTGTATAAGGCCAATTATAAAAACTTTTTTATATGATATAGAATCTATAGAATCGTATTTGACTATATAATTATTCTTTTCAACAACAAGAATAACTATACCTCCAACAATTAAAGATAAAGCAACAGTCCAAAAATTAAATAAAGTCTCTCTAATATAATCACCAAATACTGCTCCGATAATAAGAGCTGGAATAACTGCGACAAGCACTTTCAACCATACACCAGTATTTATTGGCCATAACTTTTTTCTGAAATAGAAAATTACTGCAAATATAGCTCCCAACTGAATAAAAATATCAAAAAATTCTGTGAATTGTTTATCAAAATAAATCCATTGATTAAGTAATATTAAATGTCCTGTCGATGAAATAGGAAGAAACTCTGTTACTCCCTCTATAATACCCAGAAGTACGGATTTAATAATATCAAACAACATAAATTAATACTAAAATGATTGAGATTTAAGTATGCTATCTACTTCTTTAACTATATTTTCAAGACTTTCACTTGATTTTACAATATAACCCTTAACACCAAGAGTTACTGCTTCACTTATATAATCAACTGTAGAAAGATTTGATGTTAATAATATAGGAATCTTTGGTATATCCTTATTTAAATTAATTCTTTTAAGAAGTTCAATACCATCAACTTTTGGCATTTTGATATCAAGTAAAATTAAATCTGGCTTTTCATTAACTATTTTATTATACCCATCCTCCCCATCAAATGATGAAATAACTGAATATCCAAGCTCAGCAATCTTTCCTGGCAATAATTTCTGAAATGTCTGATCATCATCAATAATCAATACTTTTTTTGTCTTATTTTCCATATTATTTTGCTACAATGGTAACATGAAGTAGAATATACTACCAACCCCGTATTCAGATACTGCTCCTATTCTTCCACCATGTTGTTCTATTATGCCTTTTGCAATAGCTAAACCTAATCCAGTTCCTCTTATAGCAGTTTCGGATCTATTTCCGAATTGTTTGAACTTATTAAATAACTCCTTCATATCTCCCTGACCTATACCTGTACCGGAATCTGAAACAGCTACAACAACCGCATCACCAAAATTCTTAAATTTATCTTCTGGCAATGGAATTATTAAATTATTGGTTAATTTCCTTAATTCATCATTAATATTTAAGCCCTTTTTATGATTTACTACAAAAATATTTATTGCTCCACTTGCTTTTGTAAACTTAATAGCATTTGAAATAATGTTATTTAGCACTTGCTTAATACCATTCTCATCTACAGAAACATTCTCAGGTAACAACTCATCATATTTAACACTAAAGTCTAATTTGGCATCTCTACATTCTGGAAGGAAGAAGCTTACTCTATTATCAATTATCTTCTTTATATCTTTTGACTCTTTTACAATATCAAACTTGCCCGCCTCTAGCTTTGAAACATCTAAAATATCATTGATAAGCAGGAGCATATTTGTACTATCTGACTTAATTAATTTAATATATTCACCATATTCCTTTTTTGAAATTTTATCCCTAGTATTACCCAATAACTCACTAATTTTTTGTATACCTGATATTGGTGATCTAAGTTCATGAACAAGCATTGAGGTGAATTGATCTCTCAACTGTTCAACTGCCTTTTCAGAAGTTATATCATGAAATATTGTTACACCACCGACAACTTCCCTCTCACCATTTAACTGAGCATGTACTGGAAATACAAATATTTTATAGTACTTATCTCTTATTAGTATTTCTTCAGATTCAAATATTTTATTTAATTTTACACATTCTTCAAGTCTGCCTCTAATATCGAATTTCCCTTCAAGATTATCTATAAAATCAAATATAGTAACGTTCTTTTTGTCATTCAAACCGACCACAGATCTAGCATTAGGATTTGCAACCAATACTCTATAATCAGTATCAGTCATAACTACCCCATCTACCATACTTTCAACCATGGCATTTAACTTTGCTTGTTCTGACTTAACAACACTCTGTAGACTTGTTACTGCCTTTGATGCCTGTTTGATAATTTTATAAAGAATAGTCATATCCTCTTCCTTATAAAGGCCAATCTTTGTATCTGCAATAGTTAGAACACCTACAACTTTCTCATCAATTACAAGGGGAATATTAAAGAAGGAACGTACTGGATCTTCTAATTCTTCTATTATTATCGCTCCAGAGATAACCTCTTTAACCTCTTTTTTGTCGAATTCTCTATCAAGCAAAGCTGATAGCGAACCCAACATTCTATCCTTAATATCATCAATGAATTTTTGATTTACCGACCTCTCAAGATGAATCTTGAACACCAGCTTATCTTGTCCAAACAACATATAAGAGACAGCAGAATAATCGATAAACTGATGCAATGAATTTATTATTACATCAATAATTTGCTGAACATCTAATGAATAACCAACCCTATCACCTAATTCCTTGAGTATAGCCAACTCGTACATTCTTCTATTTATATCTTTATCTCTCTTTAACTGATACCTTGCAACACCACGATCCTTAATCAAAAGATATATTGTAGATACCATTCCACCTATTGTTAGCAATATTAGTATTATGGTTATACTCATTTTATTTTATCAAATCCAAACTAAAGCTTTAACTTAATCGTAAATTTATCTAACTTAACCGCAACCGCAGTGATTGAAACAGATGCAACGATTAGAATAATAATCTCAACCCCTTTATTAAGATTAATAGAAGGATTTATCAGATTCCATCTAAATAATAATTCCCATAAATGTTGCAAACAAAATGCCCATACTAAAACCATCATTGGATTTGCTACTGCCTTACCTATCAAACCAAAATTATTTTTTGCAATCAGTAAATATGAACCCAGAAGTCCAGCAACTAAAAAAGCAATAAAATTATGGAATCCATATAATGCTAGAGCAGAACTAGCATATTGAGATATTATTGGGTCAACCCATTTTGGAATGAAAAATATGAGTATTAGTATTATTGCAACTATCAAACCCCAAATATTCTCTGAGCCAATTTTCATTGAACCATCATCACCATTTGCAAGCTTAACCAAAGATCTCAAGCCAAGATAATAAGATATCATTCCGAGATAGAACATTATATGCCACCATATATCTACAGATCCCTGTGAAATATCAAAGAAGCTAGGGCCTAATTTTTTAAAAAGAGTAATTGCAAAAAATATTGATGTACCAACAAAAATGTACGAGAAAACTGAACCGAGAGCTGATTTGCCGAAATTCCTAACTGTCATTGACATAATAACTGTTGAGACAAGAAAACAAATAGTTGAGAGATAGTATCCAGACAAAATTAATATTTCAGTATTCATAAAATTATTTTGTATTAATATTTAAATTTGAATACTTGGCAAAAATGGATCCGAGTGCATTCTTTACTATTTGACCAGATAATTCTACATACTGATCAACAAGCTTCTGTAATGTTTCCTTTGGATTTGAACCTACACTAACTACCTTACCATCATTCTCAACGACAAGGTCCTTAACACTTCTTGCTTTTAAAATAGCAATCTCAGGTCCGAGAATTACTGACTGTTTTTTTATTACTTCACTTATTAGTGATGTATATTGCTGATTCTCATCATTATTCATATTTTTAAATTAAATAAATAAACTAATTATGATAAATTATACCACATTTAAAATAAGCAATTTATGTATTGTTGATTACTTTATTCTAAATCAATACTCCTTATAAGAGGTTCTAGAACTTTAAACAGATCACATGAAGCAATTCCAATTACTTTATCTGCCCCACCATAATATAGGTGTATTTTGTCATGAACTACTGACATTCCACATGGAAATACAACATTATTTACAACACCATATTTCTCATAGTCCTCTGCTGGCTCAAATATGGGGTCAGTACTTCTTGCTAGAACAATTGTTGGATCATCTTTGTCTAAAAGTACAGCACCTATTCTATAAGTATGATGTTGTTTTGAACTTGCATGATATAACAATAACCAGCCATACTTTGTCTTTACAGGTGGACCAGAAATACCAACCTTTCCAGAATCCCATGTTCCATTCCTTGGTGACAAAACAGTAATGCAAGTATCTACTTTTTCTTTTTCAAAATTTAATGATTTAACATAATCAGCACAAATATCTGTACCAATTCTATGGAAAATTAGATATGAATCATTAATTCTCTCAGGGAAAATACATGCGTCCTTATCATCAACACCCTCAGGAGTAATTATTCTAGCTTTATCCCAAACGAAATTTCTATTTATAAAATCATTAATATTTATTGAAGATATTGCAACTCTAGGAACATGGACGCTATCATATGCAGTATAGAGCATATAAACTCTATCCCCGATTAAAGTTACACGAGGATCTTCACAACCTGAATTTGCATTTTCAATCAATTTCATTTCAAATGGCTCTCTGGGAACATAAATCGGATAAGGTAATCGTTCATCAATTGTCTCATTATCAAGACTTATAGCCAGACCGATAGTTGAAGTATTATCCATAGACATAGCTCTATAGAAAATATATGTTTTATTCTTGTATGTTAGAACACCAGGATTTAAAACAGCAAATGATTCCCAGCTATGACTAGGTATTGGTGTTAGTATTGGATTATAAGGTGCTCTTACAAATATTCCATTGCCAAATAATTTTGACTGCATCGTACTGACTAAATCACTTAAATAAACACTAGCCATACATATAACATTATCTGCTCCACCATAATAAACCCTTAGAATATCATCTTCTAATAAGGCACCAGAAGGGAAAACAATCTCAGATACCATTCCCCTTCTTTCATATAATTCATCAGGCGACAAGAATGATCCTCTCGTTCTACATTCAATATTATGAGGATTATTAATATTTAGAACTACTGCTTCAATTCCAAAAGTAGCTGGCAATCTTTCTGGATTCGGGAAATAATTTTGAATATGAGAATATACCAATAACCATCCTTCTTTTATTTTGATTGGCTGAGCACCTATTTCTACATGGTCAAAATCACTTCTTCTAAATGTAATTTTGTGATTATCTATTTCAGAATACCATTTATCCCAGAACTTTTGATCCCACAGATCCTCTATTTCATCGACATAGCCAATAGCTATTTTTGAATTTGATGAATCCGGATCTACTGTTAAAATGAAAGCTATTTTACCCTTTATTCTTTCAGGGAAAATGATCATAGCTTTGGAATTAAATGGAGTAACAAGATGTTTTGATTTAATACTTTTTAAATCCTTTGATATTGCTACTGCAGTCTTTATATTGCTTGGACCAAATGGATAACCACCAAGTGCGGTATAAAAAATATAGTACATTCCCTCAAAAAAAATAACCCTAGGATCTTCACATCCATATTTGTCCCAATCTTCACTAGGTTCAATAAAAGGAATTCTATTTTCAAAATGTACACCATCATCGCTATCTGCCCTGCCAATCACAGAGATTTGATGTGGTTCTCTAATAGGATCATGATGTGAAATAGCTCTATATAAGCCAAAATACTTTTTACCTGATTTTACAACAGACATATTAAAAACTGCTGATGCTTCAAAATGATGGTCACGATAAGGAACCATTATTGGATTATGTATTGATCTCTTGACTACAAACATTTAGTTTTTATTTAATTTTGTAATTTTTAAATGTGGCTGAATGTCTTTTTTGAGACTATCTATAAGTTCATCAGTATGAATTTGTGCAACCGCTGAGACCTTATCTCCACCACCATAATACACATGTAGTGTATCATTTAGATTAACCACACCACCAGGGTAAGCAACCCCTGGCTTACCATCATTCTCATAGAATTCTTCTGGTGATAATATAGGCTTCCTTGACCTAGCCAAAACTTTAACAGGATCATTTAAATCTAGTAACATCGCTCCTATCTTATACTTACTACTATCTAGTCTATCAACTGCATTATATATTGTAAGCCAGCCATCTTTTGTCTTTAATGGAGAAGCTCCCACTGACAATTTCCTACTATCCCAAAACGACTTTCTTGGTCTAATCATATGATGACCCTCCAAATATTTCTTATTCTCACCAAATTCAAGATCATCGACTAGATCAACCATTATATTGGGCCACACTCTATGAAATATATAATTTTTATTGTTTATTTTCTCAGGAAGCAGTACGACACTTTTACTACCAACTCCGGGTGGTGACATTAGCATTGGCTTACTCCATCTCCATCTCTTTTTCAAAAAATCATCAACGGATATTGATGTCAGAACTGTTCTTGTCGGCCAACTACCTGTAAATGCAACATATGTTAAATATATCCTATTCCCTATCTGTGTTATCTTGGGATCTTCGCAACCTCCCCATCCACCACCAGACGAGAATAAATGCTGAGATCTAAAATCAATATTTGTTGAGTCTCCCTTTTCAAACCATGCTTGAGGGGTATATATAGGATAATCCAATCTCTCATCTATATTTACACCATCCTTACTTGATGCATAACCTATTCTAGACATACCATCTGGACCTATAGCTCTATATAACAAATGAACCTTTCCATCTAAATGCAGTGCTGTAGGATTAAACGCACCATCTCTCTCCCAATCCAAATGACTTGGTTTTAGTATTGGATTACCACTCCATTTCTTCAATAAAGTCTGCCTTCTATTTTTATTATCTAATATATAAGATTTAGTTATATCAAGATAACCCATATCCCCATTATCAGATGAGGTATAAATCCTGTAAGAATCCTCTACAGGCACAACACCAAGAACCCTTACATCGCCATGAGTTTCAATCGGCACTTCAATAACTGGTAATTCACTCTGCCAAAGTAATCTTGTTGGCTCCTTTTTTGAAAAAAGGGCAAAACCTATTTTTAATAATTTCTCTTCACCAATCTTTTGATCACTTAGATTGATATCTTTCATAATATCTACTTTGTGATTTGCAGAATAAAACACAATGAAATATTCATCCAATTCTAATCCTCCAAATACTGAAAATGGTACACCTTCAAAGAAATGCCAGTGAGGCACTCTGGGCGGTGTAATTATTTCAAATGAGACCTTGGCAACTTTAGTTGAAGATTTTGTAATACTTTCCTTGGCAATCTTTAATATTTGATTGCCGAAATATATATGTGTATTTATCTTTTTGCCACAAATAAGGACACCTGGAGTATGGATTTTTGAAAGTACATGCTGAATGGTCCATGTTTTAAGATTTTTTGACTGTGCATATATAAGTACCGAACCCTTCTCTGACAATCTCATATAAGTCATTATGACTTTACCATTTGATTCAGAGAATTTGAAATCTGAGCACATTGATATATTCTCTGACTTTCTCTTGGAATCAACGATTTTTATCTTAAATGATTCAGTATCAAATTTTGAATCCTTTTTTGCATATGAAATATTCAATGATTCTGTATTTTTACTAGAAAATGTTATTTCTCTAAATAAAAGAAAAGTTTTATTTCCAATAAATCCCACAGCAAGAGGCATTGTCTCAATCCTCTTTTTCTGTATAATTCTTTTTTTGGAAGTTCTCATATTTTTAAACTCTATTATATTTATCTTCAACCCTGACTATATCCTCTTCATCAAAGTTGCCGAGTGATATTTCAAGGATAATAACATTATTCTCTGGCGCAGATATTCTATGTCTTGACTCTTTCTTTATTTCAAACATATCACCGACATTTGCTTGCTCTCTAAGCTCTCCAATCTCAATAAGAGGGTTACCCTCTATTATTTTCCAATATTCATCTCTATTATTATGATATTGCAAACTAAGTGACTCACCTTTTTTGATATATAAAAGTTTTACTGTTGAATTTTTATTATGGGTAAGACGTTCAAACCGTCCCCAAGGCCTTTCAACCATAAGATAGTCCATTTGGGAATTATATCATGCACAATATTTTCAATACAATATAAATGTGCACAACTTATAAGAAAGCAGAAAGTATATCCTTAGTCTCATCTGGACCACTTACTGATCTACACTGAATACCGGTCTGTATAACAGTATAATCATTACCCCCCTCATACAATGCATCACCAATAAATAACAATTCTTCCTTATTTAGTTTCATTAATTCTAATATTTTACCAATAGCATAGGCCTTATTTATCCCCATACGAGTAATATCTATAGTTGTAGTTCCACCAATTCTAATTTCAAAATTAGATATATATTTTTTTAAAATACTTATCAAATATTTCCTTTTAACTTGATCTGGATCCCATTTCTCCTTTATTTCAAGTGGAGCCAATTGTCCTCTTCCAGAGAAACTTATTTGAGAACCTCTATCTTCAATTATCTCACCGTAAGGGTTAGAAAAATCAAAATTTGATTCTTGAATTGTTATATTAAGCGCATCAAATATTTGTTTTTTCTCATCATCAGACAATTCTTCACTATATAATTTAGTAAAACCAGAATTTGTATTGTATATATAACAAGCACTACCATTTGTAGGAAACAGAAATAGATTTGTTAAATAATCAGAATTAGGTAGATTTGAAATAAACTGCTTTTTAAATTGTTCATAAGAACCACCTGTTACAACAGCCATTTTATATTTCTCAAGAATCTTAATAATAACTTTAGCCATATCTGGCTGTAATGAGGACTTACTAGGCGCAAGCGTTCCATCCAAATCACATACTATTGCTTTAATTTGCATTAATCAATTATATCAAATTCAATCAGATAGTCATTATCTTGTTATCAAATTTTTCTAGGATCCTCTCTGTATCTATTTCCCTTTCACCAAATTCTGATCTTAGAATTATTACTGCAATCGGTATTGTTGTAGTTGAATTTTTGGTCTGATAATTAAATAAAGATACCATACTTTCTTTTGCCTCACTTGTCCTACCAGTCTTACCACCGATAAATGGCTCATATGGAGTAAATGGATTTATTGATATAAAATGATGGTAACCATGATCAGAAGATGTTGCAAGAGTCATTTCTGGTAATCTTGTCTTTGCTAACAAATCAGATTCATTCTGATAAATATATCTAGCCAATAGGAATAAATCATTTGCAGTTGATGTATTTGATGAACTAAGTCCAGAAGCATCTCTAAAATTAGTATTATTTAATCCATTCTCCTTTGCAAAACCATTCATTAGAGAGACAAATTCTTCATAACCGAATGATTCTGCAAGTGCATCAGCTGCATCATTACTGGATTCAAGTAATAAGGGATACAATAATTCATCTACAGTGAATTTCTCGTCCTTAACTAGATGACCAGCATCACCATATGAATCAAGCATAGATTCGGTAATTGTAATCTTATTTTCCTTGTTTAAATGATGTATTGAGATAATCGCAGTAAACAATTTGCTCAATGATGCAATCGGGAAAATTTTGTTTGAATTATTTCCTAGATAGACTTCACCATTTTCTAAATTACCAACCAAATATGCTTCTGATGTAATCTTATTGAGATCTCTTTTGACCTTAACTGGTGCTGGTCTATTCTCTATTGTCTTATCAATTGGTACATCCTCCTCTTTTAATAATGGCGGTTCAAATGTCTGCTCAATCTGACCACGCAAAAGAGGCTCAATCACTTGAGACCTCTTCATTCTCTGTTCTTCAGATATTTGAAATACAAGAGCTGAGAAAACAATTACTATACAGATGATTAGAAGAAATCTTCTATTTGTCATCTGTATATTTTAGCACAAATATATACAAGACTTATCTTGTAACTGTTATTGGATTTGTAATCTCACCATCAGCTGTTACAGTTACTCGTCCATCAGAGTCTTGATAAATATAATATCCAGTATTATAACTATTAACATTAATGAAGTTTGCAGTCTGTTTTGACGGATCAAATGGCAAATTAGAAATATAATTTGGTATTAGACAACTTGCTATGTTTAGATTAGTACTTTCTATAATAGTAGATGTTGCCGGCAAACTTATACCTGTACAATTAAATATTCCTTTGTTCTCTGCAATATTTTGTCCAACCGCATTTAATATTGCAGTAATATTACTTACCCTTTGTGAATCTCTAGCCAGTTTAAATTGTCTTGAAGGGTTAATAGCAACCAAAACTACAGCAGCTAGAACAGCTATAATTCCAATCACTACCAAAATCTCAATCAAAGTAAATCCATTTTTATTATTTTCTATTTTTCTTATTTTTTTATACATAAATTATTTTATTAATTAATAATATTTCTATATTACAAAATCAGGTATTAAGAAAAGCTTAAGAAAAGTGCCAAAATTCGTAGTTACATCACTTAATTGAGATTATTTCAAGATGATCGTCATAAAGCTTAACAATAGCAACGCGCTTTATGATAATATTTTTAGAATTTCCTTTAACCTCAATTATTCTAATATTTTGTGAGCTAATATCTTTAGTTACAGACAAAATAGAACAATTTAATTCATCGAATCTCATTTCCGAATTTAAAATAAAGAAATAATCACTATTAATAGATAGCATTGCCTGATCAATACAAGAATATGCATTATAGAATGCTATTTCTCTATATTCTTTTCTCTGCACTTGATCAAAGAAACTTATAATTTCAATTGAATTTATATATTGAAGAATTATAATAAAAGACGAAATTGTAATTAGCATTGTAAATGCAACAAAGCCTCTATTTAACATGAAAATTTTTAATTAAATTTTTATAATGAGTAATATTAATTGAGCTATTAATAGAATATTGGTTCAAATTAAGTATTTCAATATAAATGCCAGAAATAACTACTGATAAAATACCAATGTATATAATAGTCTCAATCAAAGTAAATCCTTTTATATTTCTCATAATTTAATTGATATAAATCCACGACTATCTCCTGTAGCAAAATATATTTTAGACCTGTCACATTTCATTGATATAGGACTAGAATTTAAACCTATTTCATATTTTTTATTTAATAGATCAGAACTCCATATTTGAAATTCTCTATTAATATCATGTGTTAAAACAAAGATATCTGAGCTACCAACAATCAAACCATATACACCTGATGGAATATCACGAGATATTGTCATATTTAAACTTGTACTAGTTGAAAACAGAAATAATTCATGATTATTAGTTCTATTTATACCACCTACAGTTCTACCTAATATTATTAAGTTCTCAAAAAGTGAAATAACTTTACCTTGTTGAACTTGCCAACCAGAAGATGTGAAAATTGAATGTAGTTTTGGTGCACTCTTATCAGTAATATCCAATACTCTCATCTGATATATATCCGAAGTCGCTAAATATGCTTTATCATCATAGACAAAAATATCATTTATCAAAGTATCAGTATCAAATGTACCCACAATAATAGGATTGCTCGGATCTTTGACATCTATTATGGACAATTCTGGACCATCCCATTTATTTGTACCCAGAAATACATAACCATTATTATAAGAAATGCTTGCTGATCTGGTGGGGGTTGTTGAAGCATTTGGTAATGGTAATTTCAATTGAGAAATAATGTGAGGTGAATTACGATCATGAATATCTAATATTTGTAAATGTGAATTTATACTAGTATTAGCTAAATACAAATATGGACCAGCGACTGTAAGTGAAGCAATCCCAGGACCTGTATTCATACTAGACACAATGTATGGTTTGCTATCATCTGTATTATCAATAATATATAAATCTGGTAATGATGTTATAGATGAATCAGCTGATAAATATACATAAGAATTCCTAATTTCAATATTTGTACTTTTATTACCTAGACCAATATCTATTCCTATATTATTGATGCTCAAATTTGAATTATCATATTTAATTCTTGGATAACAACTAGAACTTCCCCATGAATTTAATAGATCAGACTTTGTAAATTCAAAAGGAAATAACTTTACTAATTTAGTATAATTTCCAAAATATTCACCCTTATAATTGTCATTTTTAATAAATTGATCCAAAATTTTTATCTTGTCTTCAATATCAGGCAATTCATTTATTGACCAAAATTTTATTTTATCTATTGAGATTTTAAAATACAATGCAGAAATAATAAAAATCGAAAATAAAGAAATAACCATGATTGATTCAACAATCAAAAAACCACCTATAGAATTATTTATTGAGATGATTTGTAATCTCATATATTGGTAAAATTATTGATAATGCAATAGAACCAACTATTAATCCCATAAATATCATTAGCATTGGTTCAATAAGTGATGAGAATCTTTTTAAGATGAGATCTATATCTTGTTCAAATATCCTACTGCAATGCCCCATCATTTCTGAAAGATTTCCGGATCTTTCACCTATATCGCACATATTAATCATTGTTCTATTGAAAAATTTAGGGAATCTTGAAAGTGACTGTGTAAATGAAATTCCTACTATTGAGTCTGTATATACCAAGTCAAAAATATTTTTGTATATTAAATTATTAATAGTATCTCTATTAAAAATATGCAGATCAGATAGTGAACGATTAGAACTTAATAATATTTCACCAATACTGCATATTGATGAATTTATATTTAAAATTATGTAATTTGATAAAAGTGGAATTGTTAAAATAAATTGATGGAATTTTAACCTTAAATAAGAATATTTTTTATACAAAAGTTTTGTAATTATTAAAACAACAATTATAGAAATAATTATATATAATCCATAACTAGTGCCGGACTCAAACAAAAATTTTATAAATCTAGTCAGAAATGGTAATTCTATATTTAAGCTATTCAATAATGGTAATATCTTTGGAAAAATATACATAACAAGGAAAATCGCCATAAATATAGTCGCTACAAAAATAAAAATTGGGTAAATCAGGGTGCTAATTAATCTTTTTTTTAATTCATTCTTCTTTTCAAGATTCTTAGAGATCTGCGATAATGCTAAAATCAACGAGCCAGTCTGCTCACCATTTTTTATTAGAGTTATCATGAAATAGTCTAGTTTTATATTGAGATTCAATAGACTTTTGGAAAGTGAAATGCCTTTTTGACAATCACTAATCAGTGATTCATATATTTTAATTTTGTACTTATTAATTTCCATTGATTTAATTATTTTTAAAGAATCTAATACTGATAAATTAGAATTCAACAAAATTGATAATCTATGAGTAAAGAATATTTGATCAGAAATATTAAATTTATTAAAAATGTTTCTCATACTATTGTTGTATTACTCTTAATACCTCTTCTCTAGTTGTAATTCCCTTTTCCACTTTTTCTAGTCCATCTTCATACATTGTTATCATTCCCTTACTCTTCGCATATCTCAATATTTCAGAAATAGATAGATGAGACATTATATATTTCCTTAATTCATCATCTATTAGAATTGTCTCAGATATAACTGTACGACCCTTATAACCCAACATTCCACATATTGGACATGCCTTACCTCCGCAGTGTTGGCATACTTTCCTCACAAGTCTTTGAGCTATTATTAGAGAAATCGTTGATGCTATTAAATATGAATCTACTTTCATATCTATCAATCTTGGTATAGCACCAATAGCAGAATTTGTATGTAAAGTTGAGAGTAATAAATGCCCAGTTAAAGATATATTCACAGCTATTTGAGCTGTCTCTGTATCACGAATTTCACCTACCATTATTATGTCCGGATCTTGTCTGACAATAGAGCGTAAACCATTTGCAAATGTTATTCCATGTCTTGCGTGAATTTGTATTTGTCTAACCCCTGGTATTGCATATTCAACAGGATCTTCAAGAGTAATGATTGAATTATTTTTGTCTTTTAATAATGCAATAAGAGAATACAGGGTTGAAGTCTTGCCAGAACCTGTAGGTCCAGTTACTAGAATCATTCCTTGATGATTATTTATTACTGAGTTGATTCTTTGACAATCATTATCAGAGAATCCGAGTCTATCCAATGTTAAATTGTTATCAGAATTTCTTAATAATCTAAGTACTGCATTCTCTCCATGATGTGTAGGAATGATGGAAACTCTAATATCACAGTCACAGATTGAATAACTAAAATGAAATCTTCCATCCTGTGGAACAAAATGTATATCAGTTCTCAATCCTGATATTACTTTGATCCTAGCTATTAATTCATCATGAATGTTAATGGCAAGTGTATCTATATATAGTAATACCCCATCAATTCTAAATCTTATAACAATTCCAAGTGGTGTCGGATCAATATGAATATCAGATGCATTCTTATGATATGCAAAAGATATTATTGAATCTACCAATTCCACTATAGATGTTATATCGTGTAATATTTTATCTTCTTCTTTTATTTCATAATTATTTTCTTTCATTATTACATCCTAGCAATTTGGGTATTAAGAAAAGCTTAAGAAGTTATTAAGATTTAATGAAGATTGGGGATAAAATTTCATTTATATAAGGAAATTTGATTTAGCTTGCTAATTAGTATTTTTGTGGTAGTATTTTTATCCGGATTCAGTTCTAATTCCCGTTCGACTCAGCGAATTGGGAATGATACAGTACAAACACTCAGCAACAAGACAAATCATGAGTTTTGAGGATAGACCATTGACGTTGATTGTTGGGCCAAGGGCATGCGGTAAAAGCACACTTGCAGGTGTGTTAAGATTGATTACCGACAAAGACAGTAGTGTTTTAGTGCATATTGAAACTTCACACCTCATCAGTATGCACATGGAAAAGGGTACCAATATCGGTATTCAGCTTCTCGCTCATCAACAAAGCATGCAAAACGGTCATGTTATGCAGGTGCATGATGTGATTGTTCAGATGATCATGGAATCTGCAATGACCATTTGGCAAGAGCTTGGTACAAAGCAGATTGTGGTCACTGGTACGCCCAGACACCCCGATCAATCAAATAAGATCGTGGCTACTTTGGGTAAGAACAGGGTGCGTGTCGTCCATATCCAGCAGGACAAGAGTCAGACGACTCGCGGTGTTCTTCATCGACAAAAGGAAACCGGCAATACCCGCACCGATGAAACCGACCATGCAATTGAGGTTGCCTGGCAGGAATACAACGATATGATTCTTCCTGCGGTGAATATCTTCAATGGTGAAGCCCTGCATATTCACCGGTTAGATCCGATGAAAAAGAGAGTGGAGCAAGTTCTCCATCATATGAAGATGCCGGACACATGCAGGGCAAAAATCATTAGCAGATTGAACACCCGGGATCATCCTGCAGCAAAAAGAATTGCCGAGCTAGATATTAACTAGCTGCGCAGATTCACACATAACAGGCGATGCCTCCCTTACGGGAGCGCATCGCCTGATTTTTATTTAAGATCCAATTACATTTGACTTTTATATTATTTTTATGCTTTAATTATTGCTCAATAATACAAATATGGATATACGAAATATAGCGATCATAGCCCATGTGGACCATGGCAAGACAACCCTTACAGACGCCATAATGACTCAATGCGGTCATGGTGATGATGGAACAATGGATTCAAATGCCCTTGAGCAAGAAAGAGGTATTACTATTTATGCCAAGAATACATCTATAGAATACAAGGGTACAAAGATAAACATAGTAGATACACCAGGTCACGCTGATTTCGGTTCAGAGGTAGAGCGAGTTCTAAGATCTATTGATACTGTGTTACTTGTTGTAGATGCTCAGGAAGGACCTATGCCACAGACACGTTTCGTACTCAAAAAGTCACTAGAATTAGGATTAAAACCTATTGTAATAATAAATAAAATAGACAAGCCAGCAGCAAATCCAGATCAATGTCATGAGATGGTTCTAGAACTATTTATGGAATTAGGAGCCAATGATTCCCAACTAGACTTCCCAACTGTATACGCAATAGGTCGTGATGGAGTTGCAATGAGAAAATTAGATGATCCAAGAAAGGATCTTACTCCCCTTTTAGATATGATTCTTGAACATGTACCACCAGCAAATCAGAATCACAGTGCTACAGCTCCACTGACACTTCAAACATTTAATCTTGGCTACGACAATTTCCTAGGAAGATTGGCTATTGGAAGAATTTATGATGGAACTATAAAAACAGGACAGCCAGTATATGAGAAGAAGATTGACGGTACAGTAAGTACAGGAAGAGTTACAAAACTATTCACATTTGAGGGTAAAAAAAGAGTAGAAATACAAGAAGCGCAGGCTGGAGATATAGTAACAGTTGCAGGATTCCCACAAATTTATATAGGTGAGACATTAACTGACAATGCAGATACACCAGCATTACCAGCTATCAAGATAGATGAGCCAACAATTTCCCTAAATTTCCTAGTTAACAATTCCCCATTCGCAGGACGAGAAGGTAAATTCGTAACAGGAAGACAGATCCGAGAAAGACTAGAGAAGGAATTAGAAATAAATGTAGGACTAAGAGTAGACTTCAATTCAAATGAATTCTACACAGTATTTGGTCGTGGTGAATTACATATTGCTGTTCTACTTGAGAATATGAGACGAGAGGGTTATGAACTTCAAGTATCACAACCACAAGTTATTATAAAAGAAATTGACGGAATAAAAAGTGAGCCATTCGAAGAGTTAACAATAGATACTCCAGATGAATTCACTGGTTCAATTATAGAGAAATTGGGCAAAAGAAAAGCCACAATGATAGATATGAAAACAAAAGACGGCATAACTCGTATGCTTTTTGAAATTCCTACTAGAGGATTGCTTGGATATAGAGGATCATTTGTTATAGATACAAAGGGAAATGGAATTCTCGCAAGTCGATTTATTGATTTCAAACCTTATGCAGGTGAAATTGAGAAGCGAAGTACAGGATCAATGACATCAATGATGACTGGTAAAGCTCTTGCTTTTGCACTATGGAATCTTCAAGAGAGAGGTAGAATATTTATTGAGCCAACAACAGAAGTCTATGAAGGAATGGTTGTAGGAGATACATCAAAAGGTGATGATATGGAAGTTAATCCATGTAAAGGTAAGCAGTTAACAAATATGCGATCTTCTGGAAATGACGAGCATATTATGCTAACTCCAGCTTGGAAAATAGATGTTGAAAGAGGTCTTGAAACAATGAGAGAAGATGAATATCTAGAAATAACTCCTAAGAGTGTGAGATTGAGAAAGAAATTTCTAACAAGTACAGATAGAGCTAAGGCAGGAAGGAAGGATTTGTAAAGCTTATTTAGAATATTTTTTGTTAAATATTTTATTCTGTGTCTTAACTACAAAAATATTTGCACCGGAGGTGCAGGTTGAATTATAATTTGTAAAATAAAAAACTAATTATTAATTTAAATCCATCTACAAATATGAATAAAACTGAACCAATTTACATTACTCAATTAAAAGATAGCATCATAAATTTAGATAAGAAATTAGACACCGGCTTTAAACTTATTAAGCATGATATCGGTGAAATTAAAGTTGATATAACTGGGATGAAGGGTGAGATAACGGGAATTAAAAGTGAGATGATCGAGATGAAGAGTGAAATCACAGAAATGAAGGTTGATATTATAAGGATCAAGGAAGACATCATAGATATGAAAGACGATATTAACAAAACTGCTATAACAACAAATGACAATGTTAATAACATCGATTGGATTAAGGAGAATATGGTTACAAAAGAAGATATAGCTGATATGGTAACTAAATATGATATTTCCGATATGGCCACAAAAAATGATATTAAACCTATTTTGAATCTTATAGGTTCATATGAAATTAGATCCAAAAACACTGAAGATATAGTACTTCATGATCATAAGCCTAGAATAATAGATTTAGAAAAAGAAGTTTTTGCTAAATTATTATAAGTAAATATTAACATATAATCACTATTTTATTATTGAACATTGACATATTAAATTCATTTGATAAACTAATACTACTGACAAGAAGGGATTCAACAAATCAAAACATTGGTAAATCCAACAAAACTCCGCATTCATGCGGTTTTTTGTTTGTCCAATTCCCCTACCCCCACTTAGTCTTTGTGTATTTTGATTTTTAAAAAAAGAAAAAACCCGCTGCGACAGGTCTTTCCTGTGCTACGGGTGATGAACTTAATAAAGTCAAGGAGGTTTTTGAGTTCTCCTCAATCTTAAGTGGTGTTTTTAGGTAACCACTTCACTACCCTAGAAAGCCCAAGGCAAATGCTCCTTTTTTCAGAACTGTTAGTGTCCACTAAACACCGGTGCGATTCAGAGTCCCATCAAGGAATCCCCGAACTGCAGCGACGAAGTTTTCACGATTCTTTTCAATGACGTGATCAAATGGGCCTTCAATAGGGTCAACAGAGAAGCTCATACAAACCAATTCAGGGTTGCATTCGCGTGCCTCCTGAACCATTTCTACAACTCCTTCTTCACTACCAGAAAAGGTTCCGGTGATGAAGAGTTGGCGTTTGCCAGGCTCCCATTGATCATGGATACCTAACTCATCTCTGAAAATGGAGAAATCCGTATCAACTTGCAAGCCCATTCTTCCGAGTTCTTCACAGCAAAACATGAAGCCATGGTGTGATGACTGCATAATAATAATTCTCGGTCTCATAATTCATTGCTGGTTAACTAATCACTCAAGAAACCATGTAAAACGCTATCATACTACACTACAAAAGTCAACCCTTGTCCATTTTACCCTCTACCCCCACTTAGTTTTTATATATTCTGATGCCTCACTCATTGAGAATGGTTGTGTAGAGTTACCAACACGCACGAAAAATTCTTCTTTCTTATCACCATCTTTTAGATATGCTGGCTTATGACTTTCTAATACAGTTATCATACAAATATCTTTACTATCAACCATTTCAAATTTAATATTTATATATTTTGAAAAGTTCAAACCGATCATGGTTTTGATAAGCATACTAATATGATTTTCAAGTCCATCGCGATTCTTCTTTGGTAAAGTTTTATAATCACTTTCCAAACCCTTAACCACACCATCATCACTAACCCCGATAATCAGGGTTCCGCCAGAAGTATTGAGGAATCCCACTATAGTTTTCATCACCACTCTTTCTAGATCTCTACTAACTTCACCTTTTCTAATATCATTTCTAAGTGTTTCTTTAAATTCTACAAACATTCCTTCACCTTCTTCAATCAAAACTTTTGGATCTCTTGTTAGAACCTTGCCTGATGAACTGTGAACCATCTGTTTAATAACGTGTACATATTCATCAAAATTAGAAACATTCTTAATCTTGGTTAGTCTGGAATTATTATGCTCAAGTATTATTGTTGCATGATGCATCATTCTACCGACAGGGCTCTGATATACCTCCACAGATGCAACATCATGAATATTCACAGATTTCCTCCTTCGGAAAAATAATCCGGATTTTTTTATTATCTCCTTTTCTGATATTTCAAAATGAGAGAAATACCAATCCAAGAACAATATAATCATGTATCCAACTTGAAATATTGAAAAAAATAGAATTTCTAAAATATCATATCTAATATATGAAGTAATAGCTGAACCTCTAAATAACAATTCATAATTACCAAGATAAGATATAATCACAAAGAAAATAGATGCAATGATTTCCATCACGACAACATTCCTCAAGAAGACCAGAGGTCCTTCTTTTATAATCATTTTCCTCATATATTTATTACAATTCTAACACAGTTTAACCTGCATTATATATACTCATTGCCTTATCTCTTCCCTCTTTGACTAGAACTTCTATTGCTTCACATATCTTCTTTGAAATTTTCTTTAGAACCTTCATTTCATCTTCTTTAAATTTACCTAGAATGAATTTCTCAATTTTATCATCACCATGTGGAACTTTGGCTAATCCTTTTGAATTCTCAGGAGCAACACCAATTCTAATTCTGACAAATGCTTCTGTTTTAATAGATTTAATTATTGATTCAAGACCATTATGTCCACCTGAACTTCTGTTATATGAAATTCTTATCTTTCCCAAAGGTAAATTAAAATCATCATAGATAACTATTAATTTCTCTGCAGATTTAACACTTTTTACTAGCTGAGAGATGCTTTTACCTGAATTATTCATAAATGTTTCAGGTTCAACTAATTTAATCTTCTCTTTTCCAACTTTTATTTCGGAAGATAATGCATTTATCTTCTTTTCAAAGACAAAATCATCTCCAGAAAATTCATCTTTTATAAAATTTAGAATAATTCTACCAGTATTATGTCTTGTATTCTCATATTCTTGACCTGGATTTCCTAAACCTGCAATTATGTATGCCATAACACTAGTGTGCCATAGACATAAATCTTGTGTCAAATGAATATCCATAATACAATTATCGCAATGAATCCTGAAAATATTCCAAAACAAGAAAATTTTCTAAAAGAAATTTTAAAATTCACAGTAATTGCAATCGCAATAATAATTCCAGTAAGAACATATATTGCACAGCCATTTATTGTAAGTGGAGCGTCAATGGATCCAACTTTTATATCAGGTCAATATCTAATAGTTGATCAACTAACCTATCACCTTAATAATCCAAGACGTGGTGATGTAATAATTCTTAAAAATCCACTAAATCCAAGCATATATTTTATTAAGAGAGTAATAGGACTACCAAATGAGACATTGATTATGAATACAGGTAAAGTTACTATTAAAAATAGTGATTTTCCTGATGGATTCCAGTTAGATGAGAAATACATAACTCGCAATCACAGAACTTCAGATACATTTGAGATCAAATTATCATCAACAGAATATTTTGTTATGGGAGACAATAGACCAGAGAGCTCAGATTCTAGGTCTTGGGGACCATTAGATGAGAAATTCATAGTTGGCAGACCTGTATTGAGACTGTTTCCATTTTCAAAAGCATCAATATTTCCGGGAATATAGAAAGTCCTATGCCAAAGAATACAAAAACAAATCCTGATCAGAAATATATTTCTTATGATAACCTAGATAAGGTTGGAGAAATAACTCTATATTATGGATTTGAACCATATAAGAGCCCCGAGATTAAAAAGATTGATCTTGATAATGCAAAGAGTTTACTTGAAGGAGATTTTATTGAAGAGAATGATAAAGATAAAAAGAGCTTACCACTGCATGTAGAAGAGAAAATCGCCCTACTTAGAAAATATACAGAAGAAGAATTACACACCAAGAGTCAGCCAATAATGATGTATTTCAAAGAACCATTCAAGGGTTCAATCAAGAAGGGTTCAGTAACATATAACAGATATTGCGACCTAGAGATAATTGGGAATTCAAAAAGCATAGCAGAAGCAACATTGATACAGACAGCAAAAGCCATTCTTAATGAAGAAGGTTATAGTAATATTTGTATTGAAATAAATAGCATAGGCGACAAAGAATCAATAAATAAATTCACTCGTGACTTAGCAAATCATTACAAGAAGAATATAAATGATATGCATGCTGAGTGTAGACAATTATTAAAGAAAGACCCATTTGAAGTGTTAGGATGTCAAAATGATAAATGTAAAAAGATAAATGAAACAGCTCCAAAGTCTATGGATTTTCTTTCTGAACAAAGCCGAATACATTTCCAAGAAGTATTAGAATATCTTGAAGCACTTGATATACCTTACAGAATAAACAATTCATTAATAGGTAATCGCAAATATTGTACAGAAACAATATTTACAATAAATGATTTAGACCAAGACAAAAAATCAAAATCACAGAAAGTATTGGCAATCGGCGTTAGATACGATGGACTATCAAAAAAGATTGGAATAAAGAAAGAAATACAAGGTGTTGGAATATCTATTATAGTCAAAAGCTCAAAAGCAGATCTAAGAAAAGATATTAAAAAGATCAAAAAACCATTTGCTTCATTTGTTCAATTGGGATTTGAATCAAAACTATTAAGTCTAGGTGTTATAGAAAGCTTAAGAAATGTAAAAATACCTCTATTACTCTCGCTTGCAAAGGATAGACTAGGAGCACAAGTATCAATGGTTGAGAAGAAAAACGTGCCATATTCAATAATAATGGGCAAAAAGGAAGCAATGGATAAAACAGCTATTGTAAGAAACATGGATACGCATTCACAAGACATTGTCCCATTAAATGAATTAGCAAAATACATGAAGAGACTTGAGAAATAATACACTGTATGGTATCATTCTAAGCCTATGATAAATGTAGAAATTACAAGAAATGGAACTGAGAATAGTATGAGTACTCTTAGACGTTTTACAAAAAGAGTACAAGGATCAGGTATATTACCTCGAGTTCGAAGTCTTAGATATAATCAGAGAGGTCTTTCTCATTACAAAACTAAGGTTAAAACATTAAAATCAATAGCAAGAAGAAATGAAATTCAAGAATTGATTAAAATGGGCAAAATGCAAGAGAAAACATCTAGATTTTCTAAGTAATGTCAAATATAACTTTCAATATAACAAACACTACAAAAGCCAAGCTTCCTCGCTTGGCTTTTGCTGATATGAAAGATGCAATACTAGGTAAAAAATACGAATTATCATTCATAATTGTAAACAAAAAAGAAATTCAAAGACTGAATAAAGAATATAGAGACATAAACAAGCCTACAGATATATTAAGCTTCCCTCTTTCTGAAGATTTTGGAGAAATTTATATAAATCCTGATATGACAAAAATAGAAGCTAAAAAATTTGATAGAGATTATGAGAATTTTTTTGGTTTCCTATTTATCCACGGTTTAGTACATTTGAAAGGATTCGATCATGGTAGTACAATGGAGAGTATAGAAGCTCGTTTCCGAAAACAATTCGGCATCTGACTTCTGTCTCGATGTCTAGCTCAATAATAACCGGAATTGATATTGGAACATACCACATCAAAGTGGTTATTTCTAATTCAAAAGAAAAAAATGAAAAGGGATTCCCAAAGATTATAGGAGTTGGTTCTGCAGAATCACGTGGACTTAGACATGGATATATAGTAAACATTCAAGATGCAGTAGAAAGTATCAAAAGAGCAGTAGGTGAAGCAGAGAAAAGAGCAAATATCAAAGTCAAAAAAGCATTTATATCTATTGGGGGTATTGGTCTTTCAAGTATAACATCAACAAGTTCCGTAATTATCACAAGAGCAGATTCTGAAATTACAGCACTAGACATCAAAAAAGTACAAGAACAATGCGAGAAAGATATACCACCAGCAGCATCTTTAAATAAAAAAATAATACATTCTATTCCCCTTCATTTCAAAATTGACGGCAAAATTGCATTAGGCAAGCCCGAAGGAATGAAAGGAAATAAATTAGAAGTTAAAACTTTATACATTACATCACTTGAACATCATTTAAATGACATTATACAAGCTGTGGAAGAAGCAGGAATAAGTGTTCAAGACGTTATGGCCTCACCTATTGCTGCTAGTCTTGTAACTCTTACAAAAGCGCAGAAGATAGCGGGTTGTGTACTAGCGAACATTGGTGCAGAGACAGTATCAATAGCAGTATTTGAGAACAACATTCCTGTATCATTAGAAATATTCCCAATAGGTTCTACAGATATTACAAATGATATTGCATTAGGACTGAAGGTACCACTTGAAGAAGCTGAACAAATAAAAGTCGGCGCAATAACCGGAAGTTCATATCCAAGGAAAAAGCTTGAGGAAATAGTTACTGCAAGACTTTCTGATATATTTGAATTAATAGAAGCACATTTAAAGAAGATAGGCAGAAATGGACTTCTACCTGCTGGAATAATTATCACAGGTGGAGGTTCAGGATTATCCAATATTGAGGATTTAGCTAAAATTTCATTAAGATTACCTTCAAGAATTGGTTCTGCGAGTCTTGGTTTATCAGATAAACAAAGCTACAAGGATTCCACTTGGGCAGTAGCTTATGGACTATGTATTTTAGGTATTCACGCTGATGAGGATTTGCCATTAGATAATAGTAGCGTGGTACTCAATAATGCTTGGAAAAGAATAGTAACTTGGCTAAAGCAATTCCTACCTTAATAATTTTGACTAATTTTCTGTATTTGATAAGATTTGTCCATGCCTAACATCACACCTGAAATTGAAGCTTTTGCAAGAATCAAAGTAATCGGAGTAGGAGGCTCTGGTAAAAACGCTGTTAATCACATGATATCAACCAAGGTTAAGGGTGTTGATTTTATTTCTATAAATACAGATGCGCAAGACCTTCATCATTCACTAGCTAAAAAAAGAATACATATAGGTAAGAATTTAACTAGAGGACTGGGTACAGGAATGAATCCAGAGATGGGCAAAAGAGCTATTGAGGAGACCAAGGAGGAGGTACAGGAGGCATTGAAGGGTGCAGATATGGTATTTGTGGCTTGCGGATTGGGTGGAGGAACTGGTAGTGGTTCAAGCCCTACTGTAGCCAGAATTGCAAAAGAACTGGGAGCACTTACTGTCGCTGTAGTTACAAAACCGTTCTTTTTTGAAGGTCAACAAAGACTAAAAATAAGCGAAGCGGCACTTGAGGAATTAAGGAAGGAAGTTGATGCAATTATAGTAATTCCAAATGATAGATTGTTATCAACAATAGACAAAAATACTACAGTCAAAAATGCATTCTCAATGTGTGATGAGATATTGAGACAAGCAGTAGAGGGTATTTCTGATCTTATTACTACTCCAGGATTGATTAACATAGACTTTGCAGATATAAGAACAGTTATGGAAAGTGCAGGATCAGCTCTTATGGGTATTGGATCAGCATCGGGTGATAATAGAGCTATAGAAGCTGCAAAACTCGCTATTAACTCCCCTCTTCTGGATGTATCAATAAATGGTGCAAAGGGTGTATTGTTCTCTATTGCAGGTGGTGAGGACCTAACAATGTTTGAAATACAAGACGCAGCTAAAGTCATAACAGAATCTGTGGATCCACAAGCCAAGGTTATATTTGGTACAGTTAGAGATGATAAGCTTAAGAAAAATGAAGTAAAAATTACTGTTATTGCTGCTGGATTCCCAGAGACAAATACTTCTGACAACAATCAGAGTAGTATCTTATCAAAGAATCAATCACCTGTTCTCCCAGAATCAAAGCCAAAGGAAGAATCAAAAGGCAGAATATTTAACTCAATTTCATCAAATCAAAATCAGGCACCAGTAAGGGAAAAAATAGTCGTTGAAGAGAAAAAGGAGATAAAGAATGATACACAAGACGATGATGATTGGGGTGCTGTACCTGCATTTTTAAGACGATCTAAGTTAAAATAAATAGATGTTATATGATTTAACAATTATTGGTGGTGGACCTGCCGGAGTAGCTGCTGGTGTTTATGCAGCTCGCAAGGAGCTCAGAACCTTATTTATTACAAAAGATTGGAATAGTCAGAGTACTGTATCTGAAGGTATTGAGAATTGGATAGGAACTATAAAAATCCATGGATTGGATTTTGCTAAAAGTCTGGAATCACATTTGAGAGCGTATTCAAAAGACTCAGTTAATATTATAGTTGGTGAGTCATGCGAAAATATTGAAAAAACAGATAATGGCTTCAAGATAACTACAAATAAAGGTAGCTATGAGTCTAAAACTGTATTAATAACAACTGGTAGCTTCAGAAAAAAACTAGAGGTAAAGGGTGCAGATATATTTGAGCATAAAGGATTAACATATTGCGCATCATGTGATGGTCCACTATTTGCAGGACAAGATGTGGTGGTCATCGGTGGAGGAAATGCTGCATTTGAAAGTGCATCACAGCTCCTAGCATATTGCAAAAATGTAACTATTATAAATAGATCAGATAAATTCCGAGCAGATCCCATAACAGTTGAAGCAGTTTCCAAGCATCCAAATCTAAAAATAATAACAAATGCTATTTCAAAGGAGGTTAAAGGTGATAAATTTGTTACTGGATTTGTCTATACTGACACAAAAACAAATATGGATATAGAATTACCTGTCACTGGTATATTCGTTGAAATTGGCTCATTACCTACCACATATTTTGTTAAGGACTTGGTCAAATTAGACCAATGGAATCATATTGTTGTTGACCCAAGAACTCAAATGACTTCAGTCAAGGGTATTTGGGCTGCAGGAGATTGTACAGATGGGCTTTATCATCAGAATAATATAGCAGCAGGTGATGCAGTTAAGGCACTAGAAGATATATATCTATTTCTCAGAGCAAAGTGATCCCCATAGACCTAATTTCCCTTCTCTTGCATCTTTTTCTAATTTCTTAAATTCTTTTTGGTATTTATATGGAATTTTATATGTGTATTCATGTGCATAACCATTTTCAACTAAATATCTATTTATAAATAGTCCATCTTCCCTTTTAACATAAGCTAAAATTCTGCCGTATTTGTCATATACTGATTGGCTTTTATCTATTTCAATATTAATATTTTTATTTAACAATAGTTCTTTTGTTTTGTCCGATGCCTCTTTACCAAAACACTGCACTGTTTTCCTTGGATCTACTGTCTCTGGCGTATCTACTCCCATCATTCTAATTTTTAAAATCTTATTATCTGATTTAATTTCAAATGTATCACCATCTATAACATTAGAAACTAAATATTGCCTATTAATATCTAATTTTAATTTTGGCTTACTTGGATAACTTATAAATATAGTTACAGTAGCAATTATTATAATTAAAATTATCTTTATTTTATATTTTGATAGAAATACCATTTACTTAGATTAACACCAAATATACAATCATGGAACTTGCATAATACTATTTTAGTAGTAGCATTATACTTTGGATGAGTGCATTATTACTTGGAGGAAGTGTAGCACTCGTTATTATTGCGGGAGGTTTGGTATGGGCATGTGCAATAATAGCGCACCAAAACCCCCATCCCACCACAGACGAGGAATGTGGTGAATAGGAACAGAGCTGAGGCGTTTTGACGCCCAGCTCTTAGTTTTTTATACAAATAAAAGCACCCGTAAAGGTGCTTATGGAAGAATTTTGGCTCTTCAGACCATTTCAAACCATGCGGTAATATAACACCCCCACAATGATAACCAGCCAATACACAATCGTTAATCCAGGAATTAATCTGGCCTCGAAGGTTGGCTTGTCACCGTAATACGATAGGAAACTGATAAGTGAATAAAGTGTGCAAATTAACAAACTCGTCTGAAATGGATTATTGAATGAATCAACAATCTGAGGTACTCCAGCGAGTATAGCTGCCGTTGCACACACAATCACAGCAGGCCCATACTTTTTTCTCCTCTCACACCAAACATACATCGCAAGACACATGATGGTTAGTGTTGTGACAAACGCTTCGAAATATCCGAAACTGAGCCTACCGTCCTTATAATACGCACATGCTCCGATCGCAAAATCGGACAAGATATAGCCAATCATGATTGTATAGCCACCCTGCCCTGCACGGACAAGGACCACTACACACACAACTGACAATAGTGACCACAAAAAGTAGGAAACAGGATTGAACTTGTCGCCCTGGAAAATCCCCCAGATCACCGGGAGACAAACCAGAACCGCACCAAATCCACCCAGATTCTTGCACAGATTCCTGAAATCAGCCTTAATTCTCGTCTTCAAATTCGATTCTCCTTCTGGTGAGAAACATTACCTAAAAATTAGCATTCTGTCAATTGTGACCCTACAGGGAGTCGGTCATAGGTCTCGGCTTGCTAGCCTCGCCTACGACCCTGACTCGCTCGCCTTCGCTCGCTCCGTCTTTCGACTCTCGCCTAGCGATCACTAGCGATATAAAAAAGCATGGCCTAAAGGTATACTTTTTTTAATCGTGTGAGCCCATTGTACCTGAAATGGAACACCTTAGAAAATGAGATTATTCGTTGGAATGAGACCTTCGCTCTTTTTGGTTCCCGATTAAATACTCTAGTTATTGCTTGAATTTAGGAAGAAAGTTACCTAAAGACTTTACCTTACTGGTAATAGAACTAGAGTTGTATGAGGGGTCTAGCGACTTAATTCTTCGATAAATCTTGAGGCTTTTCCTTTCCACATTCGAGACCTAAAGTCGAATTTGAAGTCAGGTTTATTTACTGTGTTGGCGTGTCGACCTTCAAGGTTAATGCTCGATAAAAGGTGAAGGCTTTTCTTTGCGCGGGTCATTCCAACGTAGAACAATCGCCTCTGGCTCTCAATGGTGTCGTTACCTTTAGCAACATTCGGAATAACTCCTTCAACAAGACCAATCATAAAAACGTGGTCGGCACCGAGACCCTTCGATTTGTGTATCGACATTATGTTCACTCGCTGCTCAACTTCTTCACTTACCAAAACAAAGAGGTTTTCAAGCTTCTCGTCTGCGGTATCTCCCTCTGCCTTTTCATAAAGTTCCGCTAGTTCGGCGAAGGCAGGTGTTTGCAACGCTTCTTCAATACTTGGATAAGTTACTTTAACTTCTTCGGGAAGCCTGCTTAACAGCAAAGCGTAAAGCTCATCGATGTTTTGACCACTATCGTAATGAGACTTTATAAGCGCATAGTACTTACTTCGGGTTTGAAGTACGCGATACCCAAGTAGTAGCAGGTTGAGATATTTGTGCTTACCAAACAAACTGCATAAACCCCAAGCTTTCACAACCAATTCGACAGGAACTTTTCCGATAAAGTAGTTCTTAAATTCAATCCCCGCCGCTTCCAACTTCTTGGTCAGTGGTTCGACAAAAAACCTAACAGGAGAAAGTATTAAGACCTTATCCTCGGCATTTGCAGCAAGAGCCTTCTGTGTCTCGTTAAGTACATAGTCTGCGCTATCTTCACTCGTCGAGAACTGTTTGATTTCAAGATTACCTGGCTTGTTGGTTTTCTCCCATTTCTTATCTACACGCTTAACGTTGTTCTTTATAAGCTTGGTCGCTCCGTCTACAACCACGTCAGGACAGCGATAGCATTTATGTTCGTGAGCTATTGTTTCGTGTGACGGGTCTTGGTGAAGTTCGATAATCTTTTCGTTTGACGCGTCTTTGAAGTCGTATATACACTGGTCATCATCACCGAGAATATAAGCCTCCTCCATTACCTCTACGAGTAGGTCTATAAGTTCCTGCTCTTTCTTATTAAAGTCTTGGTATTCGTCTACTATCAAAATTGAATAGGGTGCAAGCTTTTCCTTGAGATATGCAGGGTTCGCTTTTGCATACCCAACGAACCTTTCAATCATTTGGTCGAAGGTTGTCGTAGCTAGGAAGTTGCAAAGGTCGACAAAGCTTATTTCTGTTTGGTCAGAAATTTGTTGAAGCTGCTCGATTTCCTTATTTTCAAGAACGTGACGAGTTTTATCGTGATTGTATTTAACGGCAAACTTATGGAGGGTCATACAGCATTCCACATTTACTCCTGCGGGAACGAGAGATTTCTTTAAGTCCTCAACCGTGGCGTTGGTGAATGAAATAACCAGAATGCGAGAAGGGTCTGGTTTCTCTGCAATGATTTTCTGTATGTTAGTTGTTTTGCCCGTACCAGGCCCAGCGAGCAGTACTTTCATAGTGGCTATGCGGACAAGGTCTTTAATTGATTAAGTATTACGTCTTCAATTTCGACCTCTCCTCCATTCAAAAGAGCTATAATCTTTTCTTCTGTATCGTAGCCAGGTATATGGATACTCTCGCCAGATTTTGTATTGCCACCTTTTACTTTCCTCACAAGTTCCGAGGAATTCTTCTTAAACTGTTCTGTGCCAACTAGAAGGTCGGGGCTTAATGCGATAAATACCGTGCCCCAATCACCCTCATCGAATACAAATGATGCACCAGTGAGTGCGCCTGCAAGAAGTTCAACAACCATTGCCAATCCTGAACCTTTGTATGAGCGGTCAAATGGAAGTATCGCTCCCTCCATTGCAGCTTCTGGGTCGATGGTAATGTTGCCTTCTTTATCGATAGCGACATTGTCAGGTAGCTTTTGACCAAGTGCTTTTGCACGAACTAGGCCATACCAAGTAATTGCAGAAGCCGCCATATCAAAAACGATTGGATATTCTTCTGTTGGAAACCCAAAAGCAATCGGGTTAGTTCCGTAGGTTGGAGAAATTCCACCAGCAGGAGCAATAGCTCGTGGCGAGCTTGCTGCAACAATTCCGATTAAGCCTTCTTTAGCTAGCTTTCGTACATAAAAACCAATAGCACCAACACTTGAGAACGTGTCATTCAAGCCGACTATCGCAAAGCCATTTTCTTTAGCAATTTCAATTGCTTTATCTACAGCAACCTGTGCTGAAAGAGGGCCTGCTGCGCCACCCCCGTCTATCAATGCAGAGAGCTTGGTCTCTTTTACAACTTTTGCAGGATATTTAGGCTTAATGTTTTGTGCTGGCTCCGAACCTAAAAGCTTGAGAATACCTTGCGTGTTTTTGCCCGAAACTTCTGCATATAGCAAAACTTCCGTAATTTGTTCAGCTTCTTTTTTGGAGTAATTGTTTGCTGAAATTATATCAACAAGCAAGGCCTTTAATTCAGCTACTGGGATTTTCATAATAGAAGTATTTTAACACTTTTGGCCTTAATCGTTAAGCGAGAAAATGGTAAAATGTAAAGACCTATGGAGCCGAAAACCTACAATTTCCAAAAGCCAGAGATACGCGCTAAAGCCTCACAGAAGGCTTGTACGGCTCCACTATATTCAAGCTTTCGGAAGAATTTAAGGGTAATAAAACCCAACTGGTGACCCTACAGGGAGTCGGTCATAGGTCTCGGCTTGCTAGCCTCGCCTACGACCCTGACTCGCTCGCCTTCGCTCGCTCCGTCTTTCGACTCTCGCCTAGCGATCACTAGCGATATAAAAAAGCATGGCCTAAAGGTATACTTTTTTTAATCGTGTGACCCTACAGGGAGTCGAACCCTGGTTAACGGATTGAAAACCCGTTGTCCTAACCGTTAGACGATAGGGCCTAGTAAAAAGTACTATAACATTTTTTGAGAAAAAGGCAAAAAATGCTAGAGTTTACTTTATGGAAAGGTGGGTGAGTGGTTGAAATCACCGCTCTCGAAAAGCGGCAGGCCAGAAATGGTCTCGAGGGTTCAAATCCCTCCCTTTCCGCTAATATGCTATAATTTAATGCAAAATAAACCATGTTAGCTTTTTCAATAAGTTTGATCTGGGGAATAATAATTGGACTCGCTTCAGCAATTCCAGTTGGACCAGTAGGACTTGTTTGCATACAAAGAACATTAGCTAAGAATAAGCTGTCTGGACTAATATCAGGTCTTGGTTCATCAATCGCTGATGCATGTCTTGCAATAGTTGGAGCATTTAGTATTAGATTTATAATAGACTTTATAGTTCAAAATCATGTAATAATGCGAATTTTAGGTTCTTTGTTATTGATCTTTATAGGTATCTCATCATTTTATAATGAGAGAAATAAAGTAGCAGTGAAAATAGATACAGCATTGAGACATTTAGACGAATTTCTTTCAGGATTTGTTATGACAATTACAAATCCACTAACAGCTTTTGTATTTTTTGCTGGATTTGCAAGTATAACTACCAAAGTAGGTCACAGTTTTACTATTTCCTTATTATTTGTTATTGGAGTATTTCTGGGATCAGGATTATGGTGGATAATTCTAACATTTGTTACTGACAGACTGTCTCATAAGATAAAAGAGGGCTACATTGATATAATAAATAAAGTATTTTCTATATTTATTGTAATTATTGGTTCTATTCTTCTTCTTAGTGTACTTTTTCGATTCATTGATATAATATAAAAACACAATTTTGTATTTGCGCGATTAGCTCAGTTGGTAGAGCATGGGATTGACGTTCTCAGGGTCGCAG
>CAZVVX010000006.1:0-29628 GCA_964631035.1 uncultured Candidatus Saccharibacteria bacterium
CTTTTCGGGATCAAACCTAAAGAAAATAGGTTTCAGGATATATTCATACATACTTAATGTGATAGTATATCATTAAATGGAAAGTCTTACTGATCAACAACTAATAACTCTATACAGAGAAGGAAATGTCAATGCATTTGAGGGGATTATAAACAAGTATAGTCAGATTCTTTACCGATTTGTATTTAGAATCACCAATAACCGAGACATGTCTCACGATATTGTTCAGGAATCTTTTATAAAAGCTTGGAAAAATATAAAAAAGTATGATTTGAATAGAAGTTTTAAGACTTGGATATTTACAATAACTCAAAGAGTGACGATAGATAATCTAAGGAAAATAAAATCTACAAATTTTTCGGATTTGAATAGTGAAGAAATAATGTTCGAAGACAATATACCTGATGAAGAATTATTACCTGATCAAGTATTTGAAAAAGCCGAAAATATAAAATTAATACAGGATTCCTTACAAAATTTGAGTGTTGAAAATAGAACCATACTTCTGCTACACCATGGTGAGGATATGACATTTGATGAAATATCTCAAATAACTGGAAAATCAATAAACACTATCAAAAGTCAGTATAGAAGATCATTAATTAAATTAAGAGAAATAATAAATAAGGGAAATGCACCAAAATAACAATATCAAGCGTAATACAAGTATGAAAAGGAATTATAATGAACTTTTTCAAACAAAAGTCGAAGATTATGATGATCTAGAAAATCATATTATTAATAGCATAAATAAGATAAAAAATAGAAATATTTTATTAAAAAAACTATTTTATGCTTCAATTTCAGCTATTTCGCTATTAAGTTTAGTTTATCTAAGTAAATTAATAATAAATATATTTATCAGTTCTGGAATTCCTGAATATCTTTCATTAATTTTCTTGAATCTAGAAACATTAATATATTGGAAAGAATGGTTTTATTCAATTATTGAATCTGTACCCTATCTTGAATTATCCATTCTTCTCGGTTTCGTTTCTTTATTTATATGGTCATTAAGAAAAATTACTAGAATACAATTAATTAACAAATATGGAATTAAAATCATTTATTGAATCAAGAAGTATGGGAAAAGTAGTGCTTGTAATAATAATATTAGCTATTGCATTTGCTATTTTCCAAGCAGGAATTTTTGTAGGTTTTCATAAGGCATCATTTCTATTTAATTATGGTGATAACTACTATAGGAACTTTGGTGGACCAAATTTTAGAAATGGAAATGGAAATGGTATGGGTGGCAGGATTATTATTGATAAAGGAGGTCATGGTGTTATAGGTAAAATAATTAAAATTGAATTAGATAAAGTTTTTGTTTTGGGTAACGATAATATTGAAAAGATAATTAATATTTCTTCAACAACAAAAATTTTTGAAAGAAGGGATCAGATTAAATTTTCAGACCTCAAAGTGGATCAAAATATAGTTACAATTGGTAATCCTGATGCAAGTGGTCAGATTAACGCAACACTTATAAGAGTTATGCCTTTATTTTTATTAAATAAATAAATGAAAAAAATTAAACACTTTATTATCAAAAGAAAATTGTTGAGTGGAATAATAATTCTATTGATTTTGATTATTTCATACTCAATATATTCAAGATACAGTTCAAGTTCTGGAACAACAAGTTATGTGTACGCGAAAGCTGAGATAAAAGACATAGTCACAACAATCACTGGTACTGGCCAAGTATCAGCTTCTGATCAAGTTGATATAAAGAGCAAGGTTTCAGGTGACATTATTTATTTAAACAAAGAAATAAATGGCACCAATATTGCAAAAGGAACTTTAATAGCTAAAATCGATACGAGAGATGCAGAAATTGCATTAGAAAACGCCAAAATTGCTTATGAGAAATTAGTTAAACCAGCTGATCAGTCTACCCTATTGCAAAATGTTTCAAATCTAAATGATGCATTGGCTAATAACAAAAAATCTTATGAAGATGGATTCAATGCTGTTACTGATTCCCTAGTCGATTTTCCCCCTATTATAAATGGCCTGAACTCAATGTTCTATGATACAAATGGGTATTTAAAATCAGAAAATATCAGAAATCTAGGAATAACTGCTCTAAATTATCAAAGTGAAGCTGGTATTACATTTGATAAAGCAAAAGTGAAATATGAGAACTTTCTCACGCAATACAAAAATTTGTCTAGGAATGATGCAACATCAACTATTGAAAGTTTTGTGACTGATGCATATTTAGTTGCCCGCAATATATCTGAAGCAGTTAAATCCGCTCAAAATGCCATAGAGTACGCAAGGAAACAAAAAAGTGATACAACCGGTGATTCAGCAGCAAGCAATATTACTGCATGGACATCAAATATTAACTCCACCCTAACAAATTTGTTGAATGCTAGAACTGCTATAGCAAGTTCAATACAAAATATTACACAAAGGAATGTTGAACTAAATGAACTAGTCATAGGTGCGGATGAATTAGATATAAGATCACAACTACTTAACCTTAGACAGAAAGAATATGATTATCAGAATTACTTTATTAGAGCACCATTTGATGGTGTCTTAGCTCGAATCTCTGTAAAATCAACAGATTCAGTAAGTAGTGGAACTGTTATAGGAACTATGGTTTCATCACAAAAAATTTCAAATATTACATTGAATGAAGTTGACGTAGCAAAGGTGAAAGTCGGTCAAAAAGTAAAATTAACCTTTGATGCTATAGATGGATTAGAAATAGATGGAACAGTAAATACTGTCGACCTAGTCGGTACCGTCTCTCAAGGAGTTGTTAATTACAATGTAGAAATAACACATGATACACAAGACGAAAGAATAAAATCTGGAATGAGCGTTAGTGCTTCAATAATTGTTGATAAAAAACAAAATGTATTAACAGTACCCAATAGTGCGATTAAAACACAATTAAGATCAAATTATGTAGAAGTAGCTACTGGTGCAAGTACAACTCCCCCTACACAACGTAGAGTACAAATTGGTATTACAAATGACACTCTAACAGAAATTATATCCGGTATTAAGGAGGGAGATAGAGTTGTCACAAGAACAATTACAACTGGGGCAAACAAAAATACAGCACCTACTATCTTTAGTGCTACTGGAGCGAACAGAAGTAACACAGGTTCTGGGGTAAGAATTCCAAGAAACTAAAATGATAGAAGTTAAAAATGTAACAAAGACATATGATAGTGGAGAAACTAGTTTCCAGGCATTGAAAGGGGTTTCTTTTGAAATACAAGATGGTGAATTCGTTGCCATAATGGGTCCTTCAGGATCAGGCAAATCAACCTTGATGCATATACTTGGTGCTCTTGATACACCGACAAGTGGTAAATATTTTTTGGATTCAAAGGATGTTTCAAAAATGAGCGACGATGAACTTGCAGACATAAGAAGAGAGAAAATCGGTTTCGTATTTCAGTCATTCAATCTTTTACCACGCGCAACAGTATTGAGAAATGTTAGTCTACCTTTAGTTTACGAAGGTGTAAAACCAGAAGACAGGGACACAAGAGCAAGTAAAGCATTGAAGTCAGCTGGATTGGATGAGACTCATTTTCACCATCTATCGAACCAATTATCTGGAGGCCAAATCCAAAGAGTTGCTATCGCTAGAGCTTTAGTGAATAATCCTGCAATCATATTAGCAGATGAACCAACAGGTAATCTGGATTCAAAGACAGGAGAAATAGTATTAGGAACCTTCCAAAAATTAAATAGAGAGAACGGTAGAACAATAGTATTGATTACCCACGAAAATGATGTGGCAGAGCATGCAGATAGAATAATACATATAAAGGATGGTCAAATATTAAGTGATTCCAAGAAACATAGTAAAAAGATAATAGAACTTATATGACAACATTAGATATTTTACAAGAAACATATTCTGCACTGTCCGCAAACAAGGTCCGTTCTGGCCTTACCGTTTTGGGAATTATTATTGGAATTAGTTCAGTAATTGCAATGGTTGCAATAGGTCAAGGTGCCCAAGGTTCAATACAATCCAGCATACAATCTATTGGCTCAAATTTAATAATAGTCAGTCCTGGAGTACAAAGAGGTCCTGGATCTCAAATAAGTGGAGGACAAGGATCAGCAAGGAGTTTGACCCAAGAAGACGCTGATGCAATTACTAGCGAAATATCTTTGGCAAATGCTGTATCACCTGAATTATCTGGAAGATATCAAGTAATAAGTAAAGGCAAAAATACTAATACATCAGTATTAGGTAGTACACCTTCCTACCCCATTGTTAGAAATGTAGAGATGGATGAAGGAAACTTTATAACAGAACAAAATTTGAGAAATCTGTCTAAGGTCGCAGTAATAGGACCTACTGTTAGAACAGATCTATTTGGTGAGGGTGCAGATGTGATTGGTCAAAGTGTGAGAATTAAAGGCTTAGAATTTAAAATTATTGGAGTTACAAAGGCCAAGGGTGGCACAGGATTCAGCAATCAAGATGATATGATTGTTATTCCACTTACCAGTGCCCAAAAATTCCTTGCAGGAGATGATTATGTTACCTCAATTAGTGTGCAAGCAAGGGATGCCGATTCAATGTCTGCTGTACAACAATCAATTATAGATCTATTATTGGTCAAGCATAACATAAAGGATCCAGCTCTAGCAGATTTTAGTACTTTCAATCAAGCAGATATTGTCGCTGCAGCTTCTAGTGTTACCCAAACGTTCACGATATTACTTGGCGCTGTAGCAGGAATATCACTTTTAGTCGGAGGTATTGGAATTATGAATATGATGTTAACCACAGTTACTGAAAGAACAAGGGAAATTGGATTGAGGAAAGCAATAGGAGCAAAACGACATGATATAAACGTACAATTTCTTGTTGAAGCAATATTACTAACCTTTACTGGAGGAGTTATAGGTGTAATTCTTGGCTGGGTAGTTTCGTTTGCTATTTCATATTTTGGAATATTACAAACAAGTGTATCCACAGGATCAGTAATTTTGGCCTTTGGGGTTTCCGCTTTTATTGGTATAGTATTTGGGTATTATCCAGCCCGCCGAGCTTCTCGGCTTAATCCAATTCAAGCACTAAGATATGAATAAAACAAAAATTGTAATCGTAGGTGGGGGTTTTGGTGGTGTATATACCGCTAGAAATTTGCTAAAGATTTTTGGAGATAAAGCGGAGATCACAATAATAAACAAAAATAATTATTTTCTCTTTACCCCACTACTTCATGAAGTTGCTACTGGTGCACTCACTCCTCAAAGTGTTGTTGAATCATTAAGAGAAGTATTTCGTGGAACTCCAGTAGTTAACATTGAAGATACCGTAATAGAAATAGACAAGGAAAACAAAATAGTTAAAACTAGTCATTCCAATTATTCATATGACTATTTAGTAATATCCTCTGGAGCTGAGACAAACTACTTTGGTATACCAGGCGCCCAAGAGAATAGCTTTACATTAAAGAACTTGAGCGATGCAATTATTTTAAGGAACCACATTATTGAAACATTTGAGAAAGCCTCAGAGTCTAACTGTGCTGATAATCTTACTTTTGCAATAGTAGGTGCGGGAGCAACTGGAGTAGAATTAGTAGCTGAATTAGCAGAATATGTAAAAGAAACTTTACACTCATATTACAACAACTCAAAAATCAAAAAAGAAGACATCAAGATTTCTATTATTACTAATACAGCACAAGTTATATCTGTTTTCCCTGAGAAAATGAGAATATTAGCTCAAAAAAGTCTAGAATCTAAAGGCATAAATGTTATTACAAATGCTACTGTATCAAAAGTTGAAAACGGACAAATAACTTTAGCAGATTCATCAACTCTTAAGGCCCATACAATTATTTGGGTAGCAGGTGTTAAACCGTCACTTTCTAATATTAAAGGAATAGATATTGGACAAAAAGGTAGAATGGACATTAATGAATATCTGCAAAATATTAATGACCCTATTATATTTGGTTTAGGAGATGCGTCCGGAACACTGCCTATGCTTGCACAGATTGCGGTTCAACAAGCAAAAACAGTTGCTTATAATATTTATGCACATAAAGGAAACTTAAGATTGCAAAAGTTTGAAACAAATATAAAGGGATTGCTAATTTCTCTAGGACAATGGAATGCCCTTGGAAATTTTCATGGATTAACATTGAACGGACCAGTAATGTGGTTTATTTGGAGAACAGTTTATCTATTTAATTTTAACTCTTGGAAAAGACGCTTAGAAATAGCCATAGAATGGACAGTAAACTTATTCTACCCACGTGATATTACTTATTTAAAGTAATAATCTATACTACTAGATCCTTATGCCTAAGTTGATGCAAAATTTTGCATGGCTCCACAATTCTCGGATCAACAATTCTATAAAAAATATTTAAACCTTCTCTTCTAGGTACAATCAGACCATTGTGCCTCATTAGAGCTAGGTGTTGAGAGAGATTAGCCTTTGGTAATTTTGTTATTTTAATTAAATTTTCAACCGAAGTTTCATTTAACTTTAAAATATTTAGAATCTCTAATCGCTTTGAATTAGCAAGAATCTTATAGATTAAAGCATTTTTTTCATAAGCTTCTTTAGGCAGAGGTGATTTCATTGTTTCGATATTGTATACTAAAAAAATGATTCTGTATATATATTCATTTCATCTATCCCAGCTTTTTTGATACTTGTCCAAAAATCTCTAACGAAACCTATTGAACCACAAATAAAATAATCGTAATTATTTGAAATATATATATCCTTAATTTCTATCCTTCTATTTGTAATATTTGAATTAGTACCACTTTGCTGTGTTATGAAATACTTAACACTGAATGTCGCAAATTTTCTAGATAAAATATCAAACTCTTTTTTAAAAATAATCTCATCGTAAGATTTATTACTATAAAATAATTTGATTTCCTTGTTGGAATCAATATTTAGTGAATTGTATATCATACTCCTAAAGGGGGCTATACCTATGCCACCTGCAATCATAACTATAGGTCTACTGTGATCTTCATTATAAAAATATCCATATGGTAAAGTGCCGATTAAAATGTCCCCCACTTTCATATTTGATAATTTATTCGAGAATTTTCCTATATTTCTAACTGTAATCGCTATATCTTTTGAAGCACTCGATATGCTATATGACTTTCCCTCACCTTTCCCGAATTCCTCAAAATAAACATTGATAAATTGGCCAGGTATATATTCAGGATTACCATCAGTAGCTCTAAGCTCCAAGGTGGTGACACTTGGAGTCTCTTTTGCAACATAAGTTACTTTGTATGTCTTTTTAATTTCCTCTTTCATAATCTATTATTGCCTCTCTTAATGCATTGTGTCCCAATACAGAACAATGATACTTTCTATCAGGCAAACCGCTTAATCGCTCGATTATTGCTTCAGGACTTATCCTTTTGGCCTTTTGCAAACTCATACCACCATTCTCAGTAACCATTACTGACATCATAGATGTTGAAGCTATAGCCGATGCACATCCGAATGTCCTCCATTTACATTCAATTATTTTTTTTGCAAATTTATCCACTTTTATCCAAACTGCCATCATATCCCCACAGGCCGGACTACCAACTATACCCACTCCATCTGCAACATAATTCTCATCATCAATAAGGATATTTCTAGGATTAAAGAAATGATCTTTTACAATATCACTATATAGCCAACTTCCAACATCACAAATATTAGTTTTGTTATTTTGTTTTTTCATATTTTTTTATGGTTAATGAGGAAATGGACTTAAGTCTACTAACTATATTAGGGAAAATTGATAAAACATAATCAATATCCTTTTTCTTTGTCTTTCTCCCTAAAGAAAATCTAATACTTCCATGAGCAAATTCTGCTGATTGTCCTATAGCTAGTAGAACGTGTGATGGCTTGAGATCATAAGATGAGCATGCTGAACCAGTTGAAGCTTCAATTCCATATTTATCCATCATTAGCAACATTGATTCCCCTTCTATGTTTGGGATTGAAACGTGAACATTATTAGGTAATCTTGATACCCTATGGCCATTAACTATTAATTCTGGGATTTTTTCTTTTAATTTAGAAATGAAATAGTCTCTCAAAAAACCCAATCTTTCTGATTCTTTACGCCTGATTTTGTCTGATATAATTAATGCCTCAGTTAGACCAACCATTAATGGCAATGACTCAGTACCAGCACGTATGTTATTCTCTTGTTCTCCTCCAACTATTATTGGTTTTATTCTGATGCTTTCCTTTTTAAATAGAATTCCTATACCTTTGGGACCATATATCTTAGAACTGTTTAAGGTCATTAGATCCACACCTAAATCTGTTGTATTAATTTCCAAATATCCTCCAGCTTGACATGCATCAGTATGGAAAAAAGGAAATTCTGAACTTTTTTTATTTCGATATTCGCTGATTAAATCTGATATTTTTCTAATTGGCTGTATGGTTCCGATTTCATTGTTAGCATACATTATAGAAATTAAAATTGTTTTGTCGTTAATTAATTTCTTTAATTCTTCAAGATTTACCAGACCATCCTTGTCAACAGAAACAAAACTAATATCAAATCCTTCATTTTTCAACAGAGATGTCGCTTCTAAAACAGCTTTATGCTCTATTGCAGAAATTATTATATGATTGCCATAATTTCTATATGCTCGAGCAATACCAATCAATGCTAAATTATCCGACTCTGTGCCAGAACCAGTAAATATAATTTCAGAGGGTAGACAATTTAATAATTGAGAAATTTTAGTCCTACAATTTCCAATTACCTGATTGGCGAACCTACCACTAGTATGCATCGAGGATGGATTTCCATATTTGCAATCAAAATATGGAATCATTTTTTTCAAAACAGCTCTATCTGTAGGGGTGGTAGCTGAATAATCTAAATATATTTTTGTAGCTTGGTTTCTTTTCATATTTATCTAATTGAACAGAAGGATACATATTTATTCATAATCTCTTGAATTTCTAGAAATTCCTCCGGACTAAAACTGACTTTCTTGCGAAATTGAGGGTTAAGAATTTTGGTTGGAATGAATTTTTGAATAAAATATTTTTTTGCACCTTTTATCTCTTTACCAATTTGTTCAAAATCTTCAATATCAATAAGAGATTTAATGACTGTAGTTCTAAACTCATATTCAATACCTGAATTTATCAATATGCTTATACTTTTTTTAATCGAATCAATGTTAACCGCACTTGCTACTATCTGGCTATACTTTGCTAATGGAGATTTTATATCCATAGCTATATAATCAACCTTTTTTTTATCAATCAACTGCTGCAGAAAAGTTGGATCAGTGCCGTTAGAGTCTAATTTTATTTTGAAATTAAGTTTCTTTACTTTTGAAATAAAATCAAATAATTTTTGACCATGAAGTGTGGGTTCTCCACCTGTGATGACTATTCCATCAAGAATACCCTTCCTCTGTGACAAAAAATCAAGTACTTCGGCCTCAGATATTATATTTTCAACGGTTTCATTTACTAATTCTGGATTATGGCAATATGGACATCTAAAATTACAACCGATCGTATACACCATGCATGCAACCTTACCTGGATAATCTATTAGTGTAAATTTTTCTAGTCCACCGAATTCCATTTTACTTGCTCATATTAATTTTTGTTTTGGCATCAATTTTTACTTTTGGTTTTACCTCTGGAGCAAATAGCTCTCTCATCTTAAATTCTGCTTGCTTTCCACTATTCCATTGACTTACTGGTCTCAAATAACCTACTATTCTTGAATACACCTCGCAATCTGACTGACAAGTTGGACATTTATGATTCTCACCATTTATATATCCATGAGAGGAGCAAACACTGAAAGTTGGTGTCAAAGTAAAGTATGGCAGATGATAATTTTCACAAATTTTCCTTACCAAAGCTGGAACAGCAGAAGGATCAGCGATTCTCTCTCCCAAGAATAGATGTGCTACAGTTCCACCAGTATACTTTGTTTGTAATTTATCCTGTATATTAAGGGATTCCACAATATCATCCGTAAAGTTTACCGGTAAATGTGTAGAATTGGTATAGAATGGCTGAGATCCTTTTTTATATTCTTCCTCATTTGCAACAACTATGTCTGAATATAATTTCTTATCTCTAAGAGCTAATCTATATGCTGTACCCTCAGCTGGAGTTGCTTCAAGATTGTATAGATTATTTGTTTCTTTCTGATAATTTATTAATCTGTTTCTCATAAAATCAAGAACTTCACCCGCAAACTTCTGACCTTCTAATTCCCCAATTCCCTTGCCAATCAAATTTAGCGAAGCTTCATTCATACCGACCAAACCAATTGTTGAGAAATGATTTTTCCAATATTCATTGTAGCTCTGCTTTATCTTTCTCAAATAGAACTTGGTGTAGGGATATAAGTTTGCATCAGTAAATCTTTCCAATACTTTCCTTTTTATTTCAAGACTTTCTTTTGCAATGTCCATTTTCTCTGCCAAAATTTTATAGAATTCTTTCTTATTCTTTGCTAGGTATCCTATTCGAGGCAAATTGATAGTTACTACTCCTACTGATCCAGTAAGGGCATTTGCACCGAATAATCCTCCCCCTCTCCTGTCTAGTTCTTCAAGATTCAACCTTAGACGACAACACATTGATCTTGTATCTTCTGGCTTCATATCTGAATTAACAAAGTTACTGAAGTAAGGCACACCATATTTTGCAGTAATTTCCCACAATCCAGCCAAATTTTTATTATCCCAATCAAAATCTTTTGTAACATTTACTGTTGGAATTGGAAATGTAAATACTCTTCCAGCTGCATCTCCTTCTGACATAACTTCAAAGAAGGCTTTATTAAACATATCCATTTCCCTTTGGAATTCGGAATATTTCTCTCTCTGTAACTTGCCACCGATTACAACTTGCTGATTTTTAAAATTTGAAGCAGGAGTCAAATCCAGAGTTATATTTGAAAAAGGTGTTTGAAAACCTACTCGGGTTGGAACATTCATATTAAACACGAATTCCTGCAAGCATTGTTTTACCTCATCTTGTGTTAATCCATCATATCTTATAAAAGGAGCTAACAAGGTATCAAAGTTGGAAAAAGCAATCGCTCCTGCAGCTTCTCCTTGCAATGTATACATAAAGTTTACTGCTTGACCTAATGCAGTTCTGAGATGCTTTGGTGGTGCAGATTCAATTTTATCTGAAACACCTTTAAATCCTTCTACTAGAAGATCCATTAAATCCCAACCAACGCAATAGATAGAAAGTGTACCTAAATCATGTAAATGAAGGTCACCATTCTCATATGCATTACGAATTTCTCTAGGATAAATCTTATTCAACCAGTATGTCTTGCTTACCTCCGAGAAAATATAATTGTTCAGACCCTGAAGAGAGTAGCCCATATTACTATTCTCTTTGACTTGCCAATCTAATTTACCTAAATATCCATCAATCAATCCCAAAGAGGCAGAAGTTGCATAAGCACGCATCTCTGCGTGCTGTGCACGATATAATATATAAGCCTTAGCAGTTTGCTTATACTTTGATTTCATCAAAACCTGTTCAACCACATCTTGGATTTGTTCCACTCTTGGAATGGAATTATCTAAATTCAATTTTATGTTCTTAAGTTCAAAATCAATCACTTGCTTTGCTAGTGACTGAGCTATTTTCCTATCAAATTCACCAGTTGCCTTCCCCGCTTGATATATTGCATTGATAATCTTTTTTGCTTCAAATTTTACTTCAGTGCCATCTCTCTTTATTATTGTCTTGAACATAATTGTTTGATGAATAATTATTAATGGATTTTCATTATCCCTCTAGTTTCATACTTTCGCAATTAATAAACATGTGGATATCAATTTGAGACATTGAATAATAACTATGTAAAGTATTATAATAGTATTAAATGGAACCAGCCAAGATAATATCATTTGAGGAATTCGAGAAAATTAAATCCCAGCTGGGTAAAGTTGTTTGTACTTCTGGTGGTTTTGACCCTATTCATCCAGGACATGTATCGTGCATTCATGAATCTAAAAGATATGGAGATGTTGTAGTAGTAATTGTAAATGGTGATAATTTCCTAAAAACTAAAAAAGGCAAGCCATTTATGGACCTTAAAACTAGATGCCATATAGTATCATACGTAAAAGGAGTAGACTTTGTAATTCCTTTTGAAATTGAGAATGATCAAACAGTTTGTGTAGCCTTAGATAAAATAAAACCACATATATTTACCAAGGGTGGTGACAGAATAGATGAAAGATCAATACCCGAATGGAAGATTTGTGAACAATACGGAATAGAAATAATTTCAGGAGTTGGACATAGGAAAGATTGGAGTAGCTCAAATTTTTTGCACGAATGGGGTGAATTCTGGAAACAATTTAAATAATTATTTTAATAAAATTTAATACTTTTTCTAATTGAATCAAATTTGTTTAGTAATTTTCGCTTATCAAACTCAACAATAGAACCTTCTGGGTAATTCTCAAAGATTGTATAATGAATAAAATACCTAATAGCTGAACAACCTGTATTAACTGGGGTTACATATACAGTCTGTTCATATCTATTTCCAGCTCCTGCACTACTTGAACTTGCTACAGCAAAAATATGATTATCTTGTTCTTCGACTGTTCCATCATAATTTACATTATCTAAAAATGCCTCAACATTACATGGAATACTAGTATCAGATATCATTTCCACGCTAATATAACTATCCTTAGATAAATTAGTCCCTTTATAATCACTTTCTTCAATACCAAATGAGACTCCATCTATACTATACTCAGGTACGTCAGGAATAAATAAATAACTATAATCTTCATTAATAGGATATTGCTTAGGTAAATATAAAGAGAATCTATATTTAAAACTTTCATAGTACTTTGAGAAATCTTGTATTTCTGGTTGGGTTTTGACCATACCACTAGGTCTTACATCCTTTAAGAGCAAGTATACTCCTAAAGAAATCAATAATATTACAATGCTACTAATGATGAAATTCTTCATTTAAAAAGTAAGTATATAAGTTGCTAATAGAACTGATACTAGTTGTAAGCTAGCTAGAACAAGAATTTCTTTTAACCAAAGTTTCTTGGGAATATTAGATAATATTATTCCGGTAATTTGATTGGGAACATAAAATCCAATCAAAACATAAATAGCAATTAAATAAGGACTATAATCGGGTATTAATCTAATAAAGATAGAAAGAAACGTCGTTGCAATAAAAATCAATATTATTTGAAATTTATAAAATATCCTCTTATTACCAAAGATCAAAGAAGAATGCCACAATATTCCAATAAAAAACTGAAATATAGTAGCTATAGAAATAGCAACGTAATTTATTTCCATACATGAATAATTATACACTGTCTGTTATAATTGAGTAAATGGATGAAAACTCCTCCAATCATACAAAATATGCAGTGATCATTGCCTTGCTACTTGGAATTTTTGTTGTACCTAATAAACTTTTAAAAGAGGACGTAAATAATATAGTTTTAACTAGAGACACAAATACTCCAGCAATACAAGCAGAAATCAATAATATAAATGATTACGACAAGCACCCTCTCTCTATTCCCTACATGAAAAAGATTGAGTATGAAGGTAGCCCTTTAATCTTAGAACAAAAAATTGCATCAGATGGTAATTATGATAAATACATCGCTTCATATATCTCTGATAACCTAAAAATTTATGGTCTATTAACAATTCCTCATGGCGACATGCCGAATGATGGTTGGCCTGCTATTGTATTCAATCATGGATATATAAGACCAAATAAATACAAAACTACAGGATATTATAAACCATATATAAGATCACTAACTGATGCAGGATACATAGTTTTTATGCCGGACTACAGAGGACATGACAGATCCGAAGGCGAAGCTGATAGTCAATATTTCTCTCCAAGCTATACTATAGATGCCTTAAATGCAATGTATTCCCTCAAAAAATTTAAAGATGTTAATCCAGAAAGAATAGGTATGTGGGGTCATTCTGATGGTGGAAATCTAATCATGAGAGCAATAGTCACAAAGCCTGATGATATAAAGGCAGCAGTTATTTGGGGTGGAGTTATGGCATCGTATGACATTCTAACATCTGACTGGCAACAAATGGTTACCTATCAACAGCCTGAATATGATTTAAAGATTGAAAACAAAAACATGGATCAGCTAATAGAAAAATATGGCTGGCCAAAGGAAAATCCAGAATTTTGGAAGATTATTGATCCACTAACTTATCTTTCTGAAATTAATGTCCCACTTCAACTTCATGTAGGCGAGAAAGATGAAGAAGTTCCAACTAAATTCTCAGAGGATCTATATAATAATTTACTATCACTTGGCAAAACTTCAGAATACTACAACTATCAAAATGGAGATCACAACATTGTAAATCCTAATTATCATTTAGCTATGGAAAGAACAATAAAGTTTTTTGATAGGTATTTGAAATAACAAAACACCTCAATAATGTGAGGTGTTTTGTTTAATAATATTAAATTATCAAATATTAAACTGGATTTATCTCAACTACACAAGTATATGATCCATCTTCCAATAGTCTTGGAAATGTACTTCCAAGTGCAAGTTGTGCTTCAAGTGAATTCTCGGACACAGAAATCATAACAGAAGGATTTGTCTCTGAATGTGTCTTGTGGCATAGAAGTACTTTATTTGATCCCGCTTGTGCTACTCCAGTTGTTGATAATAAAAGAACTGCAATTAATAAAATATTTTTTAACATTTTTTATTATATAAATTAATAATACTTAACACATTAATTATACCATGGCATGTCTGGATCTATACAATTAAATTACTTCAAATTCCTATTGAGAAAAGTTAATGTCTTGCCCCAAGCATCCTTTGTTTCTTTTTCTGAATAATTCGTTCCTGACGGATTGGCGAAGGCATGACCTACTCCTGAGTAAATATATATTTCATTTGTGATCCCTAATTGATTTAAAGAATTCTTAAAAGCATCAACCATAGTCAGAGGTATTACTTGATCTTTATCACCAAAAACTCCTAGAACTGGCCAACTGATTGCCTTTAATCTTTCTGTAGTTGTTGCCATTCCCCCTCCATAATATACTACTGTTGCATCCAGTTTTTCACCTGAAATAGATAATTCTACAGATTGTTTACCACCAAAACACCACCCCAGAGAGGCAACTTTAGTTGCCCCCATTTCTTTAACATAATTTAATCCTGCTTTCATATTCTCTATTCCCTTTTGTTGATTAAATTTTGATGTTAGTGCTCTAGCCCCATCTTGATCTTCGGCAACATCACCCAAAAGATCTACTGCCAGCACAATATATCCCTCCTTTGCCAAGGTATCGGCCGCATCTTTTATTTCTCTTCTTAAACCTCTATTCTCATGAATCATAATTACTCCAGGATAATTACCCTCCTCTTTTGGCCTGACAAAATAACCCTTTGCTCCAGGATAATATTCTACATCTTGTTCTATGATTAAGGAGGATTTATCTACAGAACGTATTGTATATACATCCTTTGTATTTTCCTTTCTTAAATAAAGAATAGACGCAATTGCTATTAAAATTATAGTAATAACTAAGGTAATATTTTTCATGAAGTAATTATATAGTAAATATATTAATAAAAAAATTCTTTTACAATTCTCTATTATAAGTGTAATATGCTGGAAGATATGAGAAAACTACAACTGGGCAGACTAACTGAAATAGTAATTCATTATCAAAAAGAATGCTTTTTTCAACAAGAACCCAATTACAGGGAAATTAAACGGAAATGGAGAATATACAATGAATATCCTAATGTTTTGAAGTTAATTGACTACCTTAAGAGAGAAAATATGGATCAATTGGGCAGCTCTTCAATTGATTTTAAAGCAAGTCCAAGAGGAGAATTAAATCTTCAAAAGGTCATAATAAATCAGGAGGTATTATATATTGGATTACCCAACCTAAGAATAAGTCCCTTAAGATGGTTGTGGTTACTTGAGAAAGGGTTTGATGAAGTACCTCACTATTTAGTGAAACAGCTCGATGAAATAGCAGGAAATTTTCTAGACACTTACGGTCCGTCACAATGACCAGACAATGATATATATTCATTGTCACACAACCCTCGGACTAATACTCCGAGGGTTTGACTTATTTAACTAAGCAAAGAAACTAGCCAAGAAAGCGATTACAAGAACTGTAACTAAATTACATAGAATATCCGAAAAGAATTTCTTCATTGCAATCTTTCTATCACAATTTCCCCAAAGTATATTTGAACCAATAACCGGAACCATGAAGCATAGCCAATTAAGCACAATAAATCCATAAGCATACTTTGGTATAACACCATTTCTCAAACTCATAATTATAATAAATACAACAGCAAATGAAGTTAGTAGAGATAGAAGAAACTGTAAACCATAAATCTTAGGCATCATTGGCATTGCCTCTTTCATTTTCATTTTCTTCTCTTCATCACTAAGTTTGTCGAAACCAAGATATCGCATATGAATTCGACCCATTGGTGTAGAATTTGAATACCAAATTGTACCAATTATTGCGGAAATAATTGAACCTGCTATTGAAAGAATGATTATTGTTGGCATTGAAATTAAATTAAATAATAAGGTTTATGGGTAATATTATAGCATGATCTATCCTCGTCTTGCTTCATTAATCTTGGCAACATCTATCTTCTTCATTGTCATCATTGCATCGAATGCTCTTTTGCCTTCTTCTCCACCTATCGCCATTGCCTCTATTAATGTTTTGGGGGTGATTTGCCATGATAAACCCCAACGATCCTTACACCATCCACATTCACTTTCCATTCCTCCATTCCCTACTATCGCATTCCAATATTTATCTGTCTCTTCTTGATCTTCTGTTGCTATTTGAAATGAAAAGGCTTCACTCTGTTTGAATACTGGTCCTCCATTTAAACCTATACATGGAATTCCGCATACCGTAAATTCTACTGTCAGTACATCTCCTTTATTGCCTCCAGGGAAATCACTAGGAGCTTGGTGAATTTTTGTTAATTTACTATTAGGGAAAATAGACTCATAAAACTTAGCTGCATTCTCAGCATCTTTATCGAACCACAAACAAATTGTATTTTTTGGTATTTGCATAGTTATAATTATATTATTATTTCTCTACTATCTCCTTTAATTTAAGCAATGCCTTGGGCCAAATACTTTCAAACATTTCCTTGTATTCATCATTCGCAGCTTCCATATCTACACTTACTTCTGTACCACCATCCTTCTCTGTAAATGAATAATTCTCAAAAGCAGGTGCCCATTTCCTAGCTTCTTCACTTGTTGTATCTTCCACTCCATTCGCAACTATACCCAGATGTTCTATAGAAATAAATTCATACTTACGATTCTCCTTTATTCTACTAACCATTCCTCCCTCATTCTTACCAGTTTCATCAGGACCAAGGAAAAGCATCTTGGATCCCTCACTCCAATCTCCTTTATAATATGAACCTTCATGGAAAGCCTTGGTCCATTCCCTATATGTAGCGTCTCCGAGCATAATGTCCCAGACTTTGTCCTTTGGGGCGTTGATTTGAATTGAAAAATGTATTTTTTGCATTGGGTTTTGTTATTTGTTAAATTGAATGCCTTAGGTAGTTAATTATAGCAGGTTAATCTAATTCTTATACCCAATACGCCGTATTTAGCTTCATCTTGCTTTGAAGACATTCAAGATAGAAGGTCTCAAACATTCTTGGTAGACTCGTACAACAAGTAGACAAAACATAGTTGTAAGAGTAATCTTATATTTAGAAATCCACAAACTATGTACCACATAACTCATTTCGCTCGACGGCCATCAGAAAAAGACGGCTCCTGGATAATGTTGGGCTATATCACGAGAGACCATCAAGGAATCTTTAGATTCGGATTGGAAAATATCCAGCATTTTACTCAGGATGAGATAGATAGTAGGGTTACAGGAGGTCCTTTGATCGAAATAAAACCAGCAGTAGAATTTGATCCTCAGAACAATGTTGCCCTTTGGCTCGAAGGACCTGATGATGCGTCGAAAGTTTGGCTTGCAAGCCGTGAATCACCAATAAATGATCCTGGGAAGAGAATGGTGTGGTCCGGAGCGATGTTTAAATCAATCCGTTAAACTTCCACAGCATCAATCTACAATCTTGAAATCTGCCATGCAACACATGGCAGATTTTTTAATAGACATCAATTTTATAGCTCAAAATTTGTTAAATTACATTCTAGATTTCAACTCTGTAGCTCTCTTCGTAATATGATCACCAATTTCTCCCCAATTAAAATAGTTTCTATTGAACTCCTCAGGTTCTATCAGCTTAATTTCAGTAATATCACCCTCATCAGTATCTTCTGTAAAATCACCATATGGCTCAACAATACACACAAATCTTACTTGAGTTGAATTTCCCTTCTCCTCATGTATATCTTGATAACCAATAAACTTCCATTTCAGAATCTTCATATTCGATTCTTCTTTCACTTCCCTTATCATAGCATCAACACAATTCTCTCCTATTTCTACACTTCCACCTGGTGGTGTCCATATATCCTTTTTTGGAGAATAGACAATCACCATTTTATCTCCATAGAAGCACCATGCATGTACAGCTGATACTTTCCTACCTTCTAATTCTTCTTCATTATCTACATCGCGGTATACTAAATTAATAATTTTGTTTTTCCAATTGATTGTGGATTTTATTTCCATACATCATAAATTCTTCTGCTGCGGGCCAGGGAATCGAACCCCAATACTATCCTTCAAAGGGATATGTCCTACCGTTAGACGAGCCCGCAATTACTACAAATACCTTTAATCCAGCCTGTAATCTTACGATTTAAGTCCGAACTTGCTTTTATATTAACCCGCAAAAGGCCAATATACAAGTCCCCAGTATTCTTTCTGTTTGTTTTGATTTTGTTCTTTTTATAATATACATACTTAAAGAATGACAATGGTTTATTGATTTTCTTACTCCAAATATCTAATATATCTCTAGTTCTATGCTTATGTAACTCGTGAATATAAAGAGAAGTAATAATATCCTTATCATCGATACCAAGACATCTTCTTAACCATTCAATAAAAATATATACCATATTAGGATCAGAATTAGAAAACGATATACCAACACTAGTATTATGTTCCTTACTCTTTGAACCCTCAGCCCAGTATAATGCTATGCCAATCAACCATAATTCCCTATTTGAAATAGACTTAATATCATACTGAGCTGACTCAATTATTTCCCTCTGCTTATTTACTCTCTTAATCTTCTGTGCTTGAGCACCTCGTTTCTGTCCATCAATTCTCTTCTGTGTAATTTTCTGTGTTTGCTTTTTACTTAGACCAACTTCCCTTAACCATAGTGATAGAGTGGATTTGGCAACAGGAATTACATCTAGTATTTCTGAGTAGGTTTGACCTTCTCTTCTTAATTTAATTGCTTTTTGTTTTAAATTATATTTGGACATAGAAAAAGTCATATATTTTGTATCATCCCCCAACCATAGCAAATCAGTTATTAAGAAAAGCTTAAGAAAAGTGTCGATTTTCACCATTCGACAACATAAAATTAATAATATCAATAGCAATACTAGAAAACCCGCTGGAGAGCGGGCTTCGAAATTCTATAGATTTCCTACACCTTATCAACCACCAAAATACATACCGAAAAGCATCCATAATATTAATAAACCAAATGGTATAGCGAACAAAATAATGAACCATTTGTTAACACCAGTAAAATACATTCTAGCTTTACTTTCTCTCAGTATGCCCTTATTTGCTAAAATTTGTTCAAATTCATTTACCCTGTCACTTGAAAGCTGCAATCTAAAAGAATTACCCATAAAGCTAGATTTTGTTTTTAGAACAAAGATATTCATATTATAATATGGATTATTTATATCAGCAGTAGCGGTGTATTTAGATGATACTAAGCCAAAACGCTCATCCTGTGAATCTCCTAACATATGATAATTCTTTATATCAGACCAAAAAAACTTTTTATCCTTAAAACCTATACCCTCATCATCAACAAAGAAATTATAATTAATTTTTTTATAGAAAAAAACAAAAAATACACCCAGGACACAGACTATAGATAACATCACCGTAATTAAATTATAATCACTAGAAATAGATAATTTTAATCCATCATTAAAACTAGAATTAAGGAACATTATTGCAATGATAAAGATTATTACAAGAAAATTAACTACCCAAAAAGTCTTAGGTGCCTTCTGATTTGAAAATTCAATTTTATTCATAATATTTAAATTATACAATTAAATAGAATTGATAACCATCAACTCCAAAGGCAATGATTCTATATATGATCTGCCTGTAATATCATAAACCTTCAATAATTCTAATAGCAAGGATGAGTTTAATTTCCCTTCTTTTAATTTAGCTAAATCTGTTAGAACTGCCACATCTTCTTCACTTATGTCACCTTTGAACTGATCGGCCATACTTGGAGCATTCTTGATTATTAATGCTATGCGTAATTTCTCTAGAACTAGAGCAATAAATAACTTAATTGAAATATTATTCTCCTTTGTCAGTAATATAGTATATATTGCTTTATCCTTCTCCCCTTTTATAATTGAAAAAATGAAATCATTAACCAACACTCGTTTCGGCGCTCCAGTACTATTCTCTACTTCAGACAAAGCAATCTTCTTATCCTTCGCTGAACCTATTACCTTCTGTAGAATTCCCAAAGTATCACGGAAAGATCCATCACCCAATACAGAAATAAGATCTGCAACGCCTGCTTCAAGAGTGAATCCTTCTTTCTTGGCAATCTTGGTTACTAAGTTCTTAAGTATTTCCCTGCTTGGTTTCTTGAATGAGAATACCTGACAACGAGATACTACCGTCTCAGGAATTTTGTCTGTTTCAGTAGTTGCAAGTACAAATAATGCATGTGCAGGTGGTTCTTCCAAAGTCTTCAAAAGTGCATTGAAGGCTTCCTTTGTAAGCATATGGACTTCATCAATTATATAAATTTTGTATTTAGACTGAAATGGTAATACATGTACACCATCTCTAATCTCTCTTATATCATCAATACCGCGATTTGATGCTGCATCTATCTCATATATATCATTATCATTAATACCTAGCGCTCTAGCGAAGATTCTAGCAATTGTAGTCTTGCCAGTTCCACGACTTCCAGAGAATAGATAGGCGTGAGCGATTCTCTCTGATTTTATAGAGTTATTGAGAGAATCCACAATATGTTCCTGACCTATTACATCCTCCCATTCCGCTGGCCTGTATTTGCGATATAGTACAGATGAATTGTTCTTGTCTGTTTTGCCTGGCATATTTTGTGATTATATCATATTAGCAAAAAGAAAAGGGGGTCTCAGGTTTGCATTGCTGCTTACCTAAGACCCCACTATGGAGACTTTTTGCAATATGGTTTCGGATCTTCCCTTTTCGCGTCGGTCTAATTTCTCCGGAACAACCTTGCTACTATGGGACAGCCTACACTCTCAGTTGTTTCTGAAATCAGATGACTTGCAGGACTCCCTGCGAATCGGACCATTTAAGTAATGTGTGAACTGAGGTCTAAAACACATTCCCTTTTGATCAGCTTTCGCCAATCTCTGCATCCAATTTACTTCATCTGATAACAAAAGTATAGCAGATTATAAATATTTGTCAAGTGGTTTTATATTGAAAATAGTAAAATATAGATAAAATGGCTCTATTGAGCCATTTAATTCTCTGCTATTCTAGCATTTTTATATATTCCTTAACAATTTTACTGACTTCCTTCAAATTATTAGTCTCCATCAACTTAACCCTTAATTCCTTTGCCCCTTCCCAACCCGAGACATAAGCTTTGAAATGTTTTTTCATTATTGCGAAGTTCTTGATATCACCTAGTAATTTATCAAATGCCTTGGCATGCTCTAGCATGACCTCCAATCTCTCCTTTGGACTTATTTCGCTTACAATTCTACCAGAGAAAAACCAAGGATTACCAAATATCCCTCTTCCTATCATTACCCCATCACAACCCGTCTCTTTAACTTTATTTTTTGCATCTTCTAAGCTACTTACATCTCCATTGCCAAGCAGAATAGTATTTGGAGCAAGTCTATTTCTAATCTCAACAATGTTTGGCATTAATTCCCAATGCGCAGGTACATCTGACATTTCTTTACGTGTTCTAAGGTGTACTGTAAGTGCAGATATATTCTCTTCAAGAAGTGCTGGCAACCAAGTATCTATTTCCACTTTATTATATCCAATTCTAGTTTTTACCGAGACAGGTAAATTTGGAGCTCCTTCCTTAACTGAGCGAATTATTTCTTTTGCTAATTTTGGAGTTTTGATCATTCCTGCACCCGCACCCTGCTTCTCTACAGCTCTATCAGGGCATCCCATATTAATATCAATACCATCAAATCCGAGCTTAGCAACAAGAGCTGATGCTTCACGCATTTTGTCTGGATGTCCAGTAAAAAGTTGTGCGACTATTGGCTTTTCTTTATTTGAGAATTCTAGGTCTCTTAATAGCATCTTTCTGCCAGGAGAACATAGACCGTCAGCAGAGACAAATTCTGTCCACATGACATCTGGCTTGCCGTATTTAGCAAACATTGAGCGAAAGGCCACATCAGTTACATTTGCCATAGGAGCAATGACAAATATAGGCTTTTTGAGCCCTTTCCAGAAATCCACCGGCCTTTTATTTCCCTTTTTATCCATAGTAGACAATACTACTATCTAATGGCCTCTTCTAGCAAATCCAATACATCACTATCTCTTCTACTGCTACCTAAGACTATTACAGCTATAACTTGCTTTTTGTCTTTACCTAAACTAAACAATGAAATACTGGTTCTATTTGCCTCAACTGTATATCCATTTTTGCCTCCGATATATGCAGAAAGATTGAGTAAATGCGTAGGATTTGTCCATGTATGAAATCTTACTGTGTGATTTTTATTTAAAGTAATATTGAAGATTTCTGGATTATTATCAACAATCCATTTTGTAATAATAAGTAAATCCTTGGCAGTTGATAGATTCTGAGAAGACAATCCAGACGGATCAGTAAAATATGTTTTATATGCGCCTGCAGAACTTGAGAATTTATTCATCTCATTTATAAAGCTTTGCCTTCCCTTACTATAGGACCCTGCCAAAGCTTCCGCAGCATCATTACTTGATACCATAAGAAGTGGATACAATAATTCTTTGACTCTGAACTTCTCATTTAATCTAAACCTAGCATCATTGCCATATGTATCCAAAAATCTTTGAGAAAGAACTATATAACTATCAGGATACATCAAATTATTAGCAATTATAGCAGTGACTAATTTTGTAATTGAAGCTATAGGTAATAACTGCTCTTCATTTTTCTTTAGGATAATTTGATCTGTACTTAAATTTGCAACAATATATGCTTTTGCTGATATATTCTTTTTACTTGTAGTCGCAATATAATTTGCGGGCAAAGTCTTGATATCAAGAGTATCATCCACTGAATATAGCTGAGAAATATCATTATCTATAACTATAATATTTTTATGTTCAAAATTATTTTTGTAGAAATAAATAGAAATCGCAGCGATAATTATTCCAGCACAAATAGCCAATGTCATAGAATATACTATGCCCAATATTCTCTTGAAGGTATCGTTCTGACTATTTTGCAACATAGTAAATATTATTTCCAAATCTAAGATTTATAGATTCGAAATTTATTTTACCATTGTTACCATTCTTTTTGACCTTTGAATCTTCAATAAATGCAATTAAATTTGATGCAATCTTATCTAATGATATTCTATCGTTAAAATAAATAACCATATCAGACTCATCATAATTTTTTGCGTACATCTCATACTGTCCATCATCACCAAAAAGCAATCCGCTTAATTTTATTCCAGACTTTTTTATTGATTCAATAAAATTATTTATTTCAATAAATTTCTCCTGATTATCTATTAAATTTTTACCTATCAAATCAGAAATGGAATTCGTAGATAAATAATACTTAAAAAAAGCTCCGTCTGAAAAATTCGCAGTTTTAGAATATACAAGTCCGTTTTTGTCTATAAAATAACAATCATGATTCTCTGACTCATTTGTAAAACCATCGCATGCCAGAGCTATTGGTTCTCTTTCATTTATTTTGATATCTAGACCTGATAAGCCATTTGCACTAATACTCAAATTATCAATAGTATTAAATGAATTCAGTAATTCTTTCTTGATATCAGATTTTGGATATAGCCAAATATTGGACTTAGGAAATAAATACAAATAGTTATCACTTATAATTTCATTAACCTTATTTGCTATTTCATTTGAATAGCTAACATTTGAATTTATTTTTGTAATTTGAAGATTATCTAATCTAAGAGTAAAGAAAGTTCCAGAAATAACCACAACTAGACATAATAAATATATAAGCGTTATCCTTATTATCTTTGCACGCTTTTTTTCTATTAATTTTGGTGATTTTAAAATCTTTGATCGCCTATTCATTATTTGATAGCACTCTTACCCATGTACTTTTGTAATACTTCTGGTATTTTGATACTTCCATCAGCCTGTTGATAGTTCTCTATGAGTGAGACTAGAATTCTAGGAGTTGGTATAGCAGTACAATTTAGAGAGTGAGCATATCTTAATTTGCCATCTGCATCCTTGTATCTAATATTAAGTCTTCTAGTTTGGAAATCATGGAAATATGAAGCAGATGATATCTCTCTGTAGGTATTCTCTTTTGGTACCCATAATTCTATATCGTACTTCTTAACCTGTCCTAGACCAAGATCACCACCACAATTCAATACAGTGTGATATGGAATACCAAGTGACTCTATGAACTCCTCTGTATTGCGATTTATTTCTTCATGAACAGCGACAGAAGTCTCATGACTAGCTTCACATAATACTAATTGTTCAAATTTGTAGAATTCATGAACACGAATGAGACCCTTTACATCCTTGCTATGTGCTCCCGCCTCTCTTCTATAACATGGTGAGAATCCCAAATATCGCTTTGGTAGATCTTTCATTTCCAAGACTTCATCACTATGAAATGCCATAAGTGGAACCTCTGCAGTACCAGCCAATGCATCACCGTCCTGAGTCATATAGAAATCCTCAACATCACCAGGAAGATGTCCTGTACCATATAGATTGGCCTTGCGAACAATAGCTGGAGAAATAACTGGAATGAAATTTTTGTTTGCGAAAAATTCCAAAGCATATTGCCAAATAGCAAATGAAAGTCTAGCTCCTTCACCCATAAGGAAATATCCTCTAAATCCATGAACCTTGGATCCCCTTTCAAAATCAACCATACCAAGCTTGGTCATAAGTTCAACGTGATCCTTTGGTTCGAAATTGAATACTGGTTTATCACCCCAAACCTTAACTTCCTGATTATCCTTGTCTGTATCACCTTCTGGAACTGACATATCAGGGATATTTGGTACTCTAAGCATTAACTCTTGCCATTGCTTCATTATTTCCTTTAGTGATTCTTCATCTTTTTGAAGAGATTCCTTAACCACTTTCATATCAGCTATCATCTTCTGTTTGTCCTCAGGAGTTGCACTTGGTACCTTGTCACTTATTGAGTTTTGTTCTGATCTCTTCTTCTCAATAATAGATAGTAGCTCCTTTCTCTTGTCATCAACAGCAATAAGCTCAGCAATATTAATCTTTACATGCTTTTTATCTGCACCCTTTTGAACTACGTCTTTATTTTCCCTAATGAATTTAATATCTAACATATAGATAATACTATCATATTGTATAAAATTTTCACCTTAACTGATATAATGAATGTTTACTAATCTAATCTATATAAAATGGAAAATATTTATACTATTTATAAAAACGAATTCCTTACTTTATTAAAAGAAATAAATGATCCGCCAGCAAAACTAAATATTATTGGCAAATTACCTGAGCCAGGAACAAAAACAGTATGCATTGTTGGTGCGAGAAAACATTCAAGTTATGGCAAGGAAGCTTGCACTAAGCTCATTTCAGGACTTAAGGGAAATAATATTTGTATTGTTTCTGGAATGGCTTTGGGAATAGATACTATAGTTCATAAGACTGCTATAGAAAATGGATTGCATACCATAGCATTTCCAGGATCAGGATTGAACAAAGATGTTCTATATCCGCACGAGAATAGAAGACTAGCAGAAGAAATAATCTATTCAAATGGAGCATTAATATCAGAATTTGATAATGATCAAAAAAGTGCACTGTGGACTTTCCCGAAGAGAAATAGATTGATGGCGGGCATATCGCATGCTGTGATAGTGATAGAAGCAGAATTGATCTCTGGGACACTTATTACATCAAAATTAGCTACAGATTACAATCGTGATGTTGGAGCCGTACCAGGACATATATATTCAAGATTATCAGACGGTCCCAATATGCTAATAAGTAAGGGTGCAAAAGTAATTCGTTCTTCTGATGATATTCTTGAAATGTTAGATATTAATATTCCAAGCCCTATCCCTAGTCAAAACAATTTATTTAATAATTTAAATGAGAAAGAAAAAACAATAATTGAATTCTTGAAGATTGAACCACACACCAACGAACAATTAATATATAAGAGTAGAATCAATGCCAGAGAATTAGCGACTATAATATCTAGTCTGGAGATAAATAATCTTATAGAACAAATAAACGGCGAATATAAATTGAAATAATTTATTTAATCAAATTCTCATGACCAACGCTCTGCCATGCCTTTATAGACTCGCTTGGTTTAACTAGCATAATTACATTTAAAGTAAGATTGTCTCTGACCCAGAACAAACAACCGACTTCAAACACAATAATCAATGCAATACTAACCCAGACCTTAGAATATTTAGCGATGAGAAACCCAATAGCAACCATTATTACATCACTTACTGAATTTAGAACACTATCACCAACATAACCCAAAGAAATAGTCACTTCTCTATATCTATTTATTATCAAAGGAGAATTCTCTAGCATTTCCCAACCCGCTTCGAGAAGTAGAGCGATCAAAAATCTGTATTTCATTGGTAATGATTTTGGAAATTTGCGTGCAAGAAGAGACAATAGAGCATAGAATAGCATTCCATGAATTATATGAGAGAAAGAATATGCATCAGCCACTCTTTGAGAATTCTCACTACTCCAAACATCGCTTTCCCACCAACCAAACCTTCCATCTGGACCAAACAATGATCTACCAGTAGATAATTCAAAACTCGCCACAAGCGCACAAACAAAGACTAAGCTCCAAATAATAAATTGATATTTTTTAAAAAATGAAATGATAATATTCATATGAATTATTATAACACTATAGAAATAGTAAATCCCTATCTAAGTCTTCAGCATCTGTTCCCTCTAATTTCTCATCTTTATATTTAATAGCATTATGAGTAGAAGCTAAATAGACAACTCTTCTGCCGTATTTTCTCTCCATATTATCTATATGTCTATGTATCAATTCAAATTTATCTAATCTAATATTATTACCAAACAAATCTTTTTGTTGAATTTCATTTGAAATCAATTCATAAAGTCTAACTCCAGCTGTTCTGTATAGAATCTGTTTGTTGTAAATCTTATTAAAATATTTTTTTGACAAAGAAATAATAATCTCAGGAGCATTTGTGGGATTAGTGAGATCAAAAGAATATGTGAAATACTCGAAACCTCTGGATTTCAAAAATATTGAAACTTTCTTTGTAAGAAGATTGAAATGTCTGGCCTTAGCACAAGCATCTTCAATATGTTTGGATAGTTGAGAAAATAGGAAAATTTCATCTTTACTTGCAGGATGAAATGATCTGGTCTTTTGTATTGAAGAATATTTTAATTTTGGTTTTGGATCAACTTTATTCACCATTTGTCCATGAAGTTCATACCAAATGATTTCATAAGGTTTAGCTAAATTCTCCTTAACCCAATCCAAATCTTTTAAATAGAAATCCAAAGCAGTCTTGATTTCCCTTTTAATAAGAAATTCTGATGTATTACGCCCAATACCCCAGACCTTACCCACAGGAACATCTTTCAAAAAATTCTCTATACCAGAATGAGTAATTACAGTTAGACCATTAGGCTTAATCCACTTGGAAGCAATCTTTGATAATACCTTGGTTGGAGCTAAACCAATAGAAACAGATAGATCTAGCTCACCTTTTATTTCATTCTTAATCCTCTGAGCAATCTGCAAATATGACATCTTGAGCGGTCTATCACAACCTGTAAGATCTGCGAAACATTCATCAATACTATATTCTTCTACATCATCAGCATATCTGCGCACAATATCAAACATTGATTGAGAGTATCTTATATAACTTGCATAATCACCAGGAAGAATAATAACTTTGGGAAATAATTTCTTAAGTTGAAATATTGGAAGTCCTCTAGTTACGCCTAAAGCCTTAGCTTCATAAGAAAGAGCGGAAACAATACCCCTCTCTTGTCCTGTAACTACTGGCAAACCTCTTAGCTTGGGATTCTTAGCCACCTCAACTCCAACAAAGAAAGCGTCGCCGTCCATATGTAATATAGTTTTTGATTCTGACATTACTATATTATAAGTGAACAAGCGTTCACTGTCATTGGGGACAAAAATATGGGAAATAGTACCTATTGACATATAGATATAAATATGATAGCATTATGGGTGGAAATTCTTTGACATTAGGGCGTCTATTACCACGAGGTGATGGATTGGCATGTGCTATTGGTGAAATAAAAATCCACCAATACCCTACTCTCTTGAGGAGGAGAGCGTTCAAAGAACTACAGAAAGAGGATAAAGTTATGGCTAAGTTGTTTGATATTGAAAATGTGGTGGTCGCTGAAGTGGTAACAGTGGTGCATGGCAAAGGATATGCCATCGCCAGAAACTGTGAAGAGAAAATGATCTTCTGCCATTTCAACGATGGAGGAAAACTCAGCGTAACCAGGGAATTCAGGGTCACCTTCAGTTACACTGACGAATTGACCACTCCACCAATCCACGGCAGGATCGCCCTGATCAGGGAGAAGCGGGATGGCATGAAGTTTGACAAGGGTGTCATGTGGGTGCCCATTGCTGACTGGAATGACGTCTCGTGGGTTACTCAACTGGAAGATGTCTTCCGAGTGGTCATGTTTAACCACACGATCGACGGAGATCCTGCTCCGAACAATACTGAAACTATTGTCATGGAGGAGGGCACCCTCCAGTCAATCATCACAAAAATCCTGGAGGGAGAGAATGATCTCGGAAAGAAGATCATCACCTCCAATCTCGGAGGCAAGGTACTCAGCAGTCATGTCGGATGGGATATCCTACGTAAGGACAAGTGGACGACTTGCCGATGTCCATTGCCCCGGCATCTGCAACGCTAACACGCGTTACCCAACGGCTTTACCCGTTGCACAGGAAGAACCTGTCGCAGCGGGTTTTTCTTTTGTTTAAATTATCCAATCACCTGCGTACAATGAGAGCATCTCTTGGCTTGGATTGGAATCTCAGATAAACATTCTACACATCTTTTAGTAGTAGGATCTACAGGAA
>CAZVVX010000007.1:0-26314 GCA_964631035.1 uncultured Candidatus Saccharibacteria bacterium
GATTTTTAATTATTGTTGAGTTAGTTATTGCCTGTTTTGCAAGATTATTTTTTGGTGAACTTTGTAAATTAATAGTTTTACTTGCAATATTATTTGATACCGTATTAACAACTATTGGAGTGTATATAGTTGTCATCTCATTCTCAACAATTTCATATGTTGAAAATCCTGCCACCGTGAATACAACAGTGCCATTAATATATGAATTCACAACGCAGGTATTACATACAGCACCATCTTTTAGAATTTTAGGATTTTTAACCTTAATATTATACATTGTTATAACCGCATCTTTATTTAGTTCAGGAATTTTGGATGAGTTCAAAGTAACTTTATTTTGACTAAATATTAGATTTGAATCAATATCAAGCTGATCCTTGTAGTTGCTCACATCTTTTAAGACTTGTACATCCTTTTTAAAGAGAATTTTGCCATATACCTTTTTACCTATTTCTAAATTACTGATTCTAGTTAAATCTGAATTGAAATCTGGTTTAATATCGAATGTGGTTACCTTTGGTCTTGGGCATCCGTAATTATTTACTACTGTTCTTAATGACAATGGTGTATTTGGACATCTATCAAATGTATTGATTACTCCATCATTATCAGAATCTTGAACCTCAACCGGCTGATTTACTGGAGCTGTTGCCTGAGTGTTTTCATCTGGATCTGTTCCTTGTGGTAATGGGATTGGGATAAATGTTGGACATTGCGGATCATTTGATGATCTTGTGCATGGATTTGAATCTGGTATAACCTCAACTACTACACCATCTCCAACAACAAGATCTCTTCCTGCTGTATTTGAAATATTACCTGCTCCATCTTTGGCCCTCACCTCGAATCTATAATTACCTGATGGAATAGCACTATAATCATAATAAATGTCTGTATTCCATGGTGACCATGAATCATCCTTACCGACTAATCTATACTGATAAAATACTGCAAAAGAATTTGATGAATTATCTAGAGTATATGTTTCAGGATTATCTGGAGCTCCTACTTGTGGTACATGAGTTTCGTCGAGTGCAAACCATCTAATTCTAAAATTAGAGTCCTTAATAACACCTCTCGGTGCATCAGATATAATAATTTTTGGTGGCAAAATATCAGATCTAGATTCTATTGTTGCTGACTTAATTTTTGTTTTGAAATCAGAAACAGAAATACCACTCTTACCAACCACATAAATAGGTGTTCGACCGAATTCTATTATCCCTGACGCGGATGATTTTTGATTACCCATTATATCGTATATTGTGTATTGACTACTATTTAGAGTTGTTCTTAGTTGCCTATTCTGTTTATCATCACTCCAAATCACCAACGTTGGAATATTAGATCTATTAAATAAATATGCAGAGACACTATTATTTAGCTTCAGATTACCGCCATCTATGATACTTGAATGATCGATGAAACTACCTGCCACTGCATATGCAGCTCCCTTTGGTCTAAGTGTTCCATCGTATTCAAATATAGTTGGGTGAGTTGAATGATCTCCGAGTGAGCTAAATATTCTTGAATCGTAGTAGAAATATTTTGTTTGGCCATAACCAATGGTCTCAATAAAATTCTTTACTAAATCCTCTGCTTTGGTTAACATTCCTTTTGAAAATCTTTCAGAAATATTCGTACTAAATCCCCATGGCAGAAAATTAGCATTATCACCCTGATAAAATCCTAAATCCCATACACCTGCTTCTGTATTCCACACTGTCATTCCAATTCCAGCATTACTGATTATTGGATCATAATAAGTAACTGCTGGATGGCCACCTGGATATGCGTGAGAGGAAAAAATAGGTATATTCTTCTTTACCCAACCTGGTTCTCCAGCTTCTAGTATTTGATACACATTTTTCATATAGCCTGCATCAGTACCTCCCATAGCTACTATATTTGCACTTGGATCAATAGATTTTATTGCAATTGTACTTCTCTTTAACATGTCAGCATAGAATGCTTCACTGAACAGTGGAAATTTAAGTTTTTGTTGATTTGGCTCATTCCAAATTTCCCAGTATTTAACATAGCTTCCATAATGAGCTACAATTTTTTTGACATAATTTTCCCATTTATCTAATTTTGGAAGACCATTTTGTTCCATAGCCCATACTGGTCCATATCTTGCTATTACTGTAGTGCCACCATTAGCATAAACAGGAGAACCATGAATAGTGCCTAGTACACTTATTCCATTATTTGTTGCAATTCTTAACTTATCATCAAATGTATTAAAGGTACCCTCACTTGGTTCAACCAAATTCCATCTAAAAAATGCACTAGGACTTGATATTCTTGTCCACTTAATGCCAAGCTTTTTTAGAGCCTGCATTTGTATCTCTGAATTATATGCGTGTATGCCCATAAAAGATGATGGATCAAGACCAGATACTAAAGGTTGTGGAACAATAGAATAAATTTGTTCTCTATCACTTCCATTTATATTATCTATCCAATATGAAATTCTAAATGTACCATTCTTACCTGTAGATAAGTCAATAGAATATGCCTTGTATTCCTTTGGCGATATACTGTCAATTCTAAGACTTCCTTCCTTAACCTTTGAATTCAAATAATCATATATTTCATATTTCATTAGACCCGATTCTGTAGTTGTACCCGCATTATAAAATGTTATCTGTCCTGTTTGGGACTCATTACTATTAAAAATACCTGCCACAACATTCGTATTTATCATTACCTCCAAATTTTGACTTGGAATATATGTATCTGATAAATCACCTTCCTCTAGTTGCACAGCATCAATCCACAGATAATCATTTGGGGCAGCGATTGTATATGCTCCATTTGTTTCAATCAAAAATTGATAATCACTAGTTGGATATGCTATAGCATATCCAGTAACACTAAATCTTTTCCATTGATCAGTTACTGCGATTTTTTGTAACACAGTCTCACGACCGTACGTTGATCCTTTGGGTGGTGTATAAGTATTCAACATTTTTATATCTATTGAACCAAACGGAATACTTTTACCAGGATTTGTTTTAGCCCAAAATGAAAATGTGTATTTTTTGTTTGGTTTTAGGTGATATGCTCTAGTTGATAATTGTGGCCAACCATCTGTATCATCTAGGGGCAATCTGAAACTTGCTCTACCATCATATGCAGTTGATGTATCCCAACTACTTTTAAAATCAGACATAACACTTGAAAAGAATCCCCAATTTGCATCAACACCAACTTCAAAGCTACTATTTGGTATTAAATTTACCTTCTTAATATTCGTTACAGTGGTATCAGCCTCTGGCCTTGATAAATCAATAGCAACATTACCCTCCAGGACTCTTTCATTTAAATTATTTGTTATATAAATTCCTTCAATTGTAGCAGTCTCTCTTGTGGTAATTACTCCACTCTTAAATACATCAATAAAAACTCTGTGAGTATCACTTTTTGTGATCACTTTACCTAATAGGGTCCAACCAGAAGCAGCACTTGTGACTTTTGGAGTATATTCACCGGCAATATTCATTTGAATTTCCTTGTTGCCACCAAACTTCGCAAAAACATTATAAGTGCCATTTGGCAAAACTCCAGGCAAAGCAATATAACCATTTACTTTTGACAAATTAGCTCTAAGTGACACAACGAAACCATCAGTATTCGCATACCATGCAGTGGTATCTTGAACAGCCAAATTAAGCTGGGAATTTTGTACAAATACTTTACCAGATGTAATTATATTACTTGGCACCTGATCTGTTGAATACATATCAGGGAATCTAACAATTCTTACTTTATCAATTTTAACATTTGCACCAATACCAGATATTTTAAGAGTGTGCGATCCAGCTGTTAATGGTAACAAATTTGATCCCTCAGTATATGTCCAATATGCCCTTACTTCATTGAAACTATTAGCAATTGGATCTACAGTAAAACTATTTGATGATGTAATACTATTATCCATAGTAACAGTATATCTATCATATTTTGATGAATAATTAGCAACAATAGTAACATAGTAATTATCATCTGCTGGGACATTTACAGTATATGATGCCTGCCACGAATCAAACGTAGTGCTATATACATATCCATTTTCACTTTTATAATTACCAGATAAACTTCCACTTTCTGCCTCAATATAACCAACTCCAGGTAAATTGGGTGTTGTTAGGGTTGAGGTATTTGTTGGCGGATTTGGAACAGTAGGTGGTACTGGTTCTGTCGGAGTATTTGGTGGTACAACTGGAGCAGTTGGAACATTACTGGTGGTATTATTAAACAAGTCAGTAATTTCCTGTTGACTTAATTCTCTATTATAAATTCTAACATCATCTATTGATCCCTTTAGCCATCTATTGTAGGAATTTAATTTATTAACTTGAAAATTTTCAGTATTTGAACCAGTAGATTTTACAATATCAGGCGTACCTGCATTAACAATTGTAAGCGGACTAGCATCGAGATATAACTTGTACTTATTAGTTCCCAAAGAATTATCATAAGTACCACATAAATGCTGCCAAACATTGCTCTGTAATACACCAGTTGGTGATTTAACAAAATTTGAACCATTATGACCGAAGGCAAATGATGAATTTGTCCAGGTTTGGAAAAATAACCCAGTACTTCCTGATATCTTTGACATAACTGATTGATTTGTCAAAGCTGCATTATCTAATTTTACCCATGCACAAACAGTCTGAGCAGTTAGTGAATTAAGTGAGGTAATATTACTAGTATCAACATAATCGTCTACACCATCAAATTGCAATGCTCCACTACCAACCTTGCCCTGCGTCCATGTAGGACCCCCAACCAAAGTTCCAGCAACTGATGAAATTACATCTGTGACAGTTGTTCCGGAACCTTCATCAAAAGTATAATTTAGTATTAGACCATTATTTAAGGAACTTGCAACCTGTGCAACCTGTGATATGTTTAATGAATCAAAATAAGCAATACGATCCAATTCTTCAAAAAAATAATTTAGAGTAAAAACACAAACAAAAAGCAAAATTGATATAACAAGGTAATTTGTTTTATATTTCATTTCCCATAATTATATCAAATATATTTGATATAAAAGATCAAGTTATTAACAGATATCTAATAATTCTTATTTTCAATAAAAATTGATGTAACAGAACTTATAATTACCAAGGAAATGTATAGAAAAATTATTTGCGAATATAATAGATTCGAACTACTAACTATTCCCAATATACAAACAAAAAGCCATGATATTACTGATACAGCACCAGCGATAAATGCTAGACGCCTAACATTTCTTCTTTTATTTGAAATAAGGAAATCTTTTTTCAATAGATTATCCCAAATATAATTATTAAGTATATAGCCATTTACAAGAAGAACTATCATAATAGTCATTTTAGCTAGAAATTTTGCTGATGATAAATATTTATCAATATCAGAAAGAAAAATTGCTAACCCTGATAAAATAATTAGGAATAAGCTGATCAAAACTACTTTTGACAATATTGATAGAGTGCTTATTTCCGTTTTATTTAATTTCCTATCTCTACTGAAGAAAGTGAAAAGTATATCAGAGATCAAAGCCGATCCCATGCCAAATATTACACTTATTACATGCAAAATTGTTGCAAGTACTTTTGTACTTTCAAAAAAATCAACAAACTCCATTTTATTTCTTTGCAAATCCTTCTAATGCCTTCATAGCTTCTACTGGCACCATATATACAACTGTATTACTTTGATCTGATGACATATCATTTATAGACTGCAATGTTCTAAGATGCAATGCACCTGGAGTTTTGGCCAGCATTTCTGCAGCTTTAGCTATGTTCTCTGATGCAGCAAGTTCTCCTTCTGAATTTATTATTACAGCTCTCTTCTCCCTCTCTGCTTCTGCCTGCTTTCCTATTGTTCTCTCCATTTCTGCGGGTAAACTTACATCCTTAAGCTCCACATTTTGTACCTTTAGGCCCCAAGCATCTGTTTCTCTATCTACTATTTCCCTAATTCTATCAGCAATTTTATCTCGACTAGAAAGTAATTCGTCCAATGTAACCTCACCTACTATATTCCTCATTGTTGTCTGAGCATATTGAGATATTGCATATCGAAAATCCTCAACCTCATTAATTGCCTTGTTCGCATCACTAACTTTATAATAAATCACTGCATTAACTTTCACAGACACATTGTCTCTAGTAATTGCATTTTGATCTGGAACATCTACTGCTTTTGTTCTTATATCAACCTTTTGATAGCTCTGAATAATTGGCCAGACTATTCTCCATCCTGGATTCATAACTGAACTAAATTTTCCAAAAGTAAATTTAACTCCTCTTTGATATTGATTTATCTGGCGTACACTCGCAATGATTAGAAATATTGCAATATAGATAATTATGTAGGACATATTATTAAAAAAATTTAAGCTTATATACTTATATTTATACCATATTTATAAAAGAAAAGAACCGCCCGAAGGCGATTCTCGAAATAGTGCAGGTTATGAATCAATGAGTTTAACGATCCCACTTGGTAACCCACGCAGGAAATCTATATTGGCACCAAGTGATGTGTGTCCAATAATGTAGAACCATGAACTTGATTGATCATAACCAACAGGTGCTGGTCCTACTCTTCCTTGATACTGGCCAGGTTCAATTTCATGAAATTTTGCTCTTCCTCCAGAGAGATTCACAAATTGAACCTTACTACTGACGATCAAGATCATATGTATATCCTCCGTATATATTTATATCACTAATTAAATTTGGGTCAATTGTTTTATGTAATTATCTTTCCAAAACCATTTCCATTTGTGGAATAGATACACCTCTCCTAATTTTTAAGTCATTATCAACAAATCTCCTGCCTGTATCTTTAAATCCTAATTTTTTGTAAAAATTTAGAGCCCTTTCATTATAAATTGCCAACTCAACATATATTTTTTTATTTGAATTAAATTGTTTTGCTAATTCATCCCAGATCCTTTTACCGATTCCATTGCCTTGATATTCTGGTAAAATATACAAGGTTTTTAATCTTAAACCTATACTACTGTCAGCCATCATTCCTGTACCAACTACCTTTCCATCAGCCTTTGCTATAATTCTTTTACATTCATCTGAGGTATTTCTTATATTATTTTTAAGTTTTTCTATGTTTTCAGGCAAAAAAGAATCTCTGTATGAATCCTCAATATCCTCTTTCGTTATCTTGTACTCATTATTTGGATATGTATCTAACCAGGTCCTATATAGAACATGTAATATATCCTCTGCATCTTCAGGTTCAGGTTTTGATATTGAAATATTATTCATGGACTTAATTATAAACAAAAAACCGCATAAAGCGGAATTTTGTAACTTATACACGATTGCTTCTGCGTCCACTCGACAATCATCAATATAATATATTTATATCCAGTATATGTCAAGCAAAAATTGTGAATAATTAGTTTTCCCTGTGGAGATAAGGGGAATTGAACCCGCAAATCTAATTTGATTTATTATTATAAATTATAATCAATAAACTTTTTTAGTGAAATCAGGTCTTTTTTATGCTCATCATAAAAATAACTTACTACTCCTGCTTTCTCTGCGCTCTTAACTGCTTCTATATTGTGCTCAAAATATATTACTTCGCTCTTATTGAGACCATGTTGATTCAATAATATTTCAAAATACTTAGGATCAGTCTTTTCTGGATTATGCTTCAGTGTAAATACTTCGTAAGGCATTTTATCTAATCCAAATTTCTTGAATTGTTCATCATTGGCACCTGTCAAAAGAATTTTCTTATTTGGATAGGTCTCTAGAAGATCGTGCATCTCTTTAAAAATCTGCCCTTCTGGTGATACGAAACAAAATACTGCGTCTACTAATATTGTTTTCATTTGTGACCCTACAGGGAATCGAACCCTGCTTTGAGCCTTGAGAAGGCTCCGTCCTAGCCGATAGACGATAGGGCCATATGGCACAACTAAAACAATAGAACAAAATCTACTTCTTAGCAAGCCACTCTGCTTCTTGTCTGACTAATAGATCAGAAGCTTTGTCAGGATCAGCCAACAAGATCTTTGTAGCTCTCTCTAATCTAATAGACTGAGAACCCTTTAATAAAACTATATCTCCCTCACCAACTATTCCCTTTACATATTCACCAGCATTTATTGATGAATCAAAATGTACTGAATCTTTACTCATTAGCTTAGCCCTTGGTCCAACTGTTACTAGAATATTGCATACTTTCATTGCTTTCTCACCAATTTTCCTATGTTCATCAGCAGAATATTTACCTAATTCCATCATATCACCTAATACAACTATTTTTTTACCTGTTGTATCAATTTTAGATAAAGCATTTAATGCTTCACTTACAGCATCTGGTGATGAATTGTATGTATCATCTATAAGAGTACTACCATTTATTCCAGACAAAATATTCATTCTACCCTTTGATGGAATATGATTTGGTATTGATTCAATTATTTTGCTTATTGATATATTTCGAGCAATTCCCACTACAGATGCAGCAAGAATAGGATAAATAAATTGATTACCAATAGCACCCTTGATATTTACAGGGATACTATTGCCTTCATAATTTAATTTAAATGAAACTCCAGATTTTATATCCATAGATATATCTGAAGCAGATACTGTAGCTACATTATCTATACCAAATGTCATTACTTTCTGTTTATAATTTTTACTTGCTTCTACAAGACGCTTATCATCAGCAGAGACAATCAATATGCCGTTATTTTTTAAGGATTCTGCCAAATACAATTTCTCCTTCAATACATCTTCAGGTGTAGGGAAAAATTCAACATGAACAGGAATTTCACTAACCTTTGTAATAACAGCTATATCAGTTTTTAGCCATTTTGATACTTTCTTTATATCATTTGGATGATCTGCTCCAACTTCCAATACCAAACATTCTGGGTATTTTGACTTAAATAAAATTAACTCAAGACCATGTAAAATATTTTTTAACCAAATGGTCAAATCGCTCCAGCCATTTTGACAACCAAGAATTGTAAGAGGTATACCGATATCACTATTGAAGCTTTTTTCGCTTTTCCTTACATATGAGTTATTGGCTAGAACAGTATAAATAGCATCTTTTGTTGATGTCTTTCCTACACTACCAGTTACTGCAACAATAAATGGCTTATACTTTTTTATAATTAATTTTGACTCAAGTATAAGTATAAATACGATTATTTTCTTTATTATAAATTTCATATTATCTATCTGGTGGTAATTCGTAATAATTTATCAGAAATTTAGCTGTTTGAATAAATGGCTCTGCCAATGTCTCTGATGCAAAATCAGCATTTTTTGGATATACATGATACATAAAAACAATAAACCTAGGATTATATGCCGGGAAATATCCAAAGAATGAGTGCAAATACCTATCCTTATAATACCCTCCGTTCACTCTATCTGCAATCTGTGCTGTACCAGTCTTTGCAGCTATACTATAGTGCTCCATTTTATACGAACCTTTTTTTAAAGCTTCATCTACCACCTTTACAAGCATTCTAGTAACATTATCTACTGTTTCCTTTTTCAATACTTGTCTTATTGGTGGCTCAAGTGATTCAATACTACCATCTATGTATTCAAACCTATTTGTAAGATGAGGGGTTATTAATTTACCACCATTTGCTAATACAGACAATGCCCTAATCGTCGCTATAGGAGTAAGTGCAATACCTTGACCATATGATGCTGTTGCTATTTCTACGTCTCTTTTACTCTCTATATTTTTGATAATACTTAATTGTTCATTTGGCTGATCTATACCAGATAATTCTGATAATCCGTAATTTTTAAAATAATTCACAAATGTCTCATGACCCATTTTTAATGCCACATTTGCTGCTCCAATATTTAATGACTGGCTTAATAGTTCCTGTAAATTGGTTTTACCTCTGGCTCTTCCATCAAAATTTGATATTTTTTTGCCATTTAATTCCATTGAGCCAGTATCATCATAGGTAAAGTTAGAATCAATAGTCTCAGAATCTATACCGGCAGCTATGGTCAGTGGTTTAATTATTGAACCCATTTCAAAAACACTTTCAACTATTTGATTTGAGAAAATTTTTGGATCTGTGACTTCTTTTAGATTATTAGGATTAAAGTTTGGTGATGAAGATATTGCATATATTCTTCCATCATTTGGATCCATGATTATAGCCCCCATTGAATCAGAATTCCATTTATTTCTAACACTTGTAACTGTCTTGTCTAAATAATTTTGAACTGTTGGCTCAATGGAAGTAACAATATCTGCAGATCTAATTTCTGAATCAAAAACTGAACTTGTAATAGTATTGAAAATCTCTGCAAAAACATTGATAGTTGAACCGGAGGTATTTCTAGATAGTATTTCTTCATAATATCTTTCTAAACCATATCTACCAGCAATTTTGTTATTGCCATCTGATCCAATAATACCAACCGAGTGTGATGCCAATGAATCACCAGGATATACTCTCCAAGATTCCTTCGATACTATCACTCCCTTTATTCTTAAATTTAGAATAGATTCTCCAATCTTTTTGTCTACTCTTTTTTGTATTTCTTCATAAGGATCAGACTTCTTCAACGCCTTCTCCATAAAACCACTTTTATCTATGTCTAAATATGACGATATAGCCAAATACACAGATTCTGGATTATCAATATTTTTTGGATTAATAGCAACCGTATATCCTTCTTTAATAGTAGCTGCAGCAATTTTCGTACTATCCTTTAATTCAAAAAAAATAGACCCTCTATCAAAAATAGAATTAGCTGGCTTCTCGTATTGCGCATTCGCCTTTTGCACATATGACTCATTATTTATAATCTGAAGACTATATAGTTTTAACACTATTACAAGCGCAAAAAAACAAAATATAATGAGAATTACCCTAATTCTTGTTAGTGAATTAACGTTCATTATTTGAAACAAATGCAGTTAGAGATTTCTTTGAAATAAAATTACTAACATCTCCATCTTTAAAACCTTTTGCATGAGCTAGTTCTATATTGATCTGATTTCTAGTCTTAAAATAGACACTTTCAAGCTCACTGACCTTGGTTGACTTATTTCTAATTTCTTTAACTATTTTTTCTTTTTCAACTACATTTAAAATTGTAGAATGAACAATATAGGCATAATATGAAGCACAAATAAATATTGAAATAGCAAGCACAAAAAATATTTTTTCTCTGTATCTTAATACTGTTTGTAGATTTTCAACTAATACTTGTGTCATATTTATTTTATTTTTTCTATTACTCTTAATTTTGCACTTCTTGATCTTGGATTATCCAAAATTTCTTTTTCTGATGGCGTTATCGGCTTTTTTGTGTGAACCTTTGCCAGACCTTGTTGTTCCTTTTCTTTATTAAAATTTTTAACAATTCTATCTTCTAGGCTATGAAATGAAATAACTGATATTCTTCCACCAATTGATAATCTTCTAAATCCATCCTCCAAACCTTTCTTTAATGAATTCAACTCATCATTAACCGCAATCCTAAGCGCTTGGAATGTTCTAGTAGCTGGATGAATTCTCGCTCTTCTATAAAAGACTGGTACTGCCTGTGAAATAATCTCAACTAACTCGCCTGTCGATTCAATTGACTTCTTCTCTCTATAATTAACTATTGCTCTAGCAATTCTCCTAGCATACTTCTCCTCTCCGTAACCATAAATAATGTCTGCAATGCTTTCTTCCTGCCATGTATTAACTATTTGCTGTGCAGTTAGATCTTGTTCTGATAAATTCTTTTTAAATGTCATCAGCAATGGTTCATCGTTCTTAAATGTGAATCCTCTGCCTGATGTCTCAAATTGGTCTGATGATAATCCCAAATCAAGCATCATTCTATCTATACTCTCAATATTTAAATCATTTAATACTTTGTCTATATCACTATAGCTACTCTCAACTAAAATTATGTTTTTGGAATCACCAATTCTCTGTCTTGATCTTTCTAGTGCATCAGTGTCTCTATCTAGTCCAATTACTTTAATATTCCCATTTGTTAGCTTTAGAGCATATTCTGCATGTCCTGCACTACCAAGTGTTCCATCAAGGTAAACATCACCTGGTTTTATAGCGAGTCCATCAATTGATTCATGTAAAAGAACTGTCTTATGTATCATATCTTCTATAGTATTCCGACTGATCCTAATTTCTCTGCCAAGGCATCAGTCTTCTTCTCTACTGTCGTACGATACGATGACCAAACCTTCTCATCCCATATCTCAACCCTATTGAGCACACCAATTATTGCTACTTTTGACTTAATATTGGCATGCTCACAGAGATGAACCGGAATAAGTATTCGACCAATCGAATCAACTTCAACTTCGGTCGCTCGACCAAATATTATTCGGTTGAAATTACGATTGTCAGACTGCAAAACCGATGATGAATCTGGCCTCGATAGTCGCTCTGCGAATTCCTTCCATCCCTTCAATGTAAAAACGAAGAGACAGCTATCTATCCCTGGAGCTATGACAACTGTGTTTCCCATTTCCTTTCTAAATTTAGAAGGAAGAGAAACTCTACTTTTGTCGTCTATCGTGTGCAGATGTTCTCCGATTAGCATAGTCTGAGTGTTCAAGTTTCAGAGCTAATTTTAAAGTGTCGATAATTTAAAATTATTTCCTACTTCTTCCCACTTGCATACCATTTTATCCCACTTCGTATAACTTTGCAAACAAAGTTATCCACTTTTTTACATACAAAAATAAAATCCCACTCTATTATTTAGTGGAATTTTATTTTTTGGATTCTTGAGATTTAAGCGAAGGCTTCTTTCTCTAATTTAGTAATTCTAAACCTATAATCTTGAAGAATTGGTTGAATTTCTTGTTTTGTTACCATATTGCTATTTATTTCAGCAACATTTAAGTTGATTTGAGCAATATTTAACTTAACTCCTGCTAAATCAAGCTTAATATCAGAAATTTCCTCTCTTACATTACTAAATTCCTTGTATATTTCCTTAAAACTATTTGCTGTCATAACTGCTAGATCATTTATTTCACTTTTAAGCGTAATTTCTAAGCCATTAATTCTACTGTCTATATGACTCTTTAGATCATCTTTTAAACTTGTTATATACTTCGGTTCTTTTTCATCCATATTTGTTTCATTAAATTAGAATTAATAATCTGCACATAACATTTGGGTACGAGTGTTGATGTAATTATAAATTATATTACCTCAAATACAAGATAAAATAGCATCAAGAAATGAATTTGATATACAGTAAATAGACAAATTACTTCTTCGGTCTCATTAGTGGAAACATCTGTAATTCTCTTAGAGGCTTGTCTGCAAGGAAAGCAAATAAACGCTCACCAAAACCAAAACCACATGTAGGAGGCATACCATGTTCAAGCATTTCAACAAATTCATGATCTGCCATCATAGCTTCTGTATCTCCAGAATCTATTAGTTTTTGTTGATTATCAAATCTTTGTTTCTGATCTATTGGATCATTAAGTTCAGAATATCCTCTACCTTGTTCACTGCCGGCTATTATTGGTTGGAACATTTGAACAATTCCTTTACCTTCTACACTCTTTGCCAATGGTGCCACCAAAACTGGATGATTGATAAGGAAAGCTGGACCAGAAATATTCTTTCTACAATATTTCCAGAGCGAATCTGTAAGTCTTTCTTTATTCTGTCCTTCATAATTTACCTTTAAATCTTGCAACTTGTTCATCATATCTTTCTCTGTTGCGGTCAGAATATCTATGCCTGTTTGCTTTTTTATCTCCTCAGTATAATCTATCTTTATCCATTCATCTGCCAAATCAAAAGTATGACCTCTAGTAGTAAATTTTGTAGTGTCGAATACTTCTTTTGCAATTTTGATATACATTTCTCTTACAAGTTCCATACCATCATTATAATCTGCAAATGACCAGTAGAATTCCATATTGGTAAATTCTTGTGCATGCTCTGGACTTGAACCCTCATTTCTATAAGCCCTTCCTATTTCAAAAGTCTTTGGGAATCCAGCAGACATTAGTCTCTTCTGCCACAATTCACCAACTGAAATTCTTAGATAGACATCAAGATCATAATCATTATGATGTGTCTTGAATGGTGTTGCTTCAGCCCCGCCTGTTGTAACCTCTAGTGTTGGTGTTTCAACCTCAAGAAATCCATTATCCTTTAGGAAATTTCTAGTAACATCCCAAAATTTTGCTTTTTTGATAAATAAATCTCTAAGCTCCTCATTCATTAGAATATCTAAATATCTCTTTCTATATCTCTCATCATCATCTTTAATACCATGCCATTTCTCTGGTAATGGAAGTATAGATTTTGTAGCTATAGTCCAAGATTTTACAAGTAGACTTTGCTCTCCTCTTTGTGTATTGAAAAAAGTTCCGGTCACAGAAATAAAATCGCCAATATCAATAGCATCATTAAATAGATTAAATAATTTCTCTTCTATTTCATCTTTTTTGAACACTGCCTGGAATCTTGCCTTACCATCATATAAAACAACAAACTGAATAGCACCCTGTCCCCTAATAGCCATTATCCTTCCAGCAAGAGAAATCTCTTTTTTGTCCTTCTCATATTCTGAGAAATTCGCTTTAGCATCAGCCAAGCAGAAAGTACGAGGAACCTTACTTGGATAAGGATTCATACCATATTTCTTTAATATTTCTAATTTAGCTAATCTAGTTGATCTTAGCTCTTCTATTGAAGCCATATATAGCTAGTATAATAACACAATTATTCAACAGATATAAGTTTATAATTTATTTTACCTTTTGGAGTATTTACTAATACAGTATCCCCCTTTTTCTTTCCGATTAAAGCTGAACCCAGTGGTGAAATGTTTGATATCTTTCCAGTTGTCATATCTGATTCTTCTGAGCCAACTATAGTATACAGTCTAATATCCTTCTCTCCATCCTTTTGAATACTTACTTTTGAACCAATATTTACTAAATCTCCTACCTGACCTGCTACAATAACTGCATTTTTGATCAAATTCTCAAGGTGATTGATTCTATCCTCCACTTCTGCTTGCGCCTGTCTTGCTTCATGATATTCGGCATTCTCTGACAAGTCACCTAACTTTTTTGCATATTCCAAACTCTCTGCTACCTGCTTTCTCTTCTCTGTTTTTAAAAAATCTAATTCTTTTTTGAACTCCTGCATTTTCTCATTTGTTAGATATTGTACATCACTCATACTTTTATGTGGTTTCTTTAAATTATTATAAGGATTATATAATACCTTAAATAAAGACAATAGTAAAGGAAAATTGAAACAATTTGTGTATATCATCAAATTATCTAAACTTAGAATTAGTGTAATAAGTAGAAACAATGATTATTTGAAATACTCAGGAGTATTAATATTCATCCAGTCCAATAATTCTCTCATCGCTGACCCTGCTCCAATTAAATTATGTACAGATCCATTCTCAAGAAGAATAGCAAAACTATATCTAGGATTTTTGTATGGGAAATATCCTGTCATCCATGAATTAACTTTATCTTTTGTTACACCCAATTCAGCTGTACCTGATTTTGATGCTATTTCTACATATGGAACATTTAATGATTGACCCGTACCCTCAAGTACACCTTGCCTCATACCCTCTTTTACAATTTTATAATATTCTGCAGGTATTACATTCTGATCAACGATATCTCCAGCAATACCTTTTAATATACTTGGATTCCTGAGTTTTCCATCATTTACAAGTGCTGAAAGCGAGCGAACAACTTGAATTGGTGAAGTTAGAAATCCGTACTGACCAATAGATGTATGATAAGTATTTCCTAGAGTCCATGATTCACCATTAAACTTAGCTCTTTTCCATTCTGGGGTTGGAATAATTCCTGACGGGCCAGTAAAAAATGAATTCTCAATTCTTTTACCCATACCAAACATTTGCATATATTTATCAATTTTATTTATGCCCAAACCCTTCTGATCTTTGTAACCACCACCAATGCTATAGAAATAAACATCGGATGATACTGCTAATGCCTTTCTCATATCAACATATCCATGAGCCTTCCAATCTCTAAATATGGTTTTTAAATCAGGATAATATTGATTTGGTACCGTAATAGAACCAGTACTTAAAATTTGCTTTTTGGGATCTATAATTCTTTCATTTAGAGCAGCGAGAGCAATATAAGGCTTGATAATTGAACCAGGTACATAGAGACCATCTATTGCTCTATCAAGGAATGGTTTATATTTGCTAGTCAAATAACCTTTAACTCTAGCTGTATCTTGCTTTGAAGACATTACTTCAGAATCATATTCAGGATAGCTAGTCATGGCAATTATTTCGCCAGTAACAGTATCCATCATCACACCCGCGCCTCCTGTAAAACCAACTTTCTCAGATATATCCTTGATTGATTTATACATTTGAGATTGAATTCTAGAGTCTATAGAAAGATAAATATTCTGACCTTCAACAGGTGGCTGTATTGTATTCTCAGATTGAACTTTACCCCTAGCATCAACTTCAATTAGTCTTTTACCATTTTTACCCTGTAACTCACTATTGAAATATTTCTCTATTCCATCTACACCTTCAAAATCTTCTCTATAATAAAAACCTGCACTATCTTTTGATGGATATTGAACATAACCTACAACATGTGCCAGACCTGGGTCTCCCTTATATTTCCTATATGATATCTCAGGATCATTACTTGGTGAATTCCATGCTAATTCCACGCCGTTTCTATCATATATAACTCCTCTAGCAGCAAATATTGGTACATGTCTCAATCTGTTATTCTCACTTCTATCATTATATATTTCTCCTTTGATTATTTGTAAATTCCAAATTTTTGAACCATAAGCAATTAGGATTAGAATAAAAAAAGAGAATAATAATATTAAGGATAGTTTTGAAATTGGCTTATCTAATCTTCCCTCAAATTGTTGAGTATCAAACTGTGGCAAGTTCTCAGAATCAAGAAATATCTCGTCTGGATCAATTTCCTTATTTATTTTTCTTTTAATCCTAAGATTCATATACAATTAGTCTTTTTTTAATAAACAATGAGATAATGAAAATCACTATAGAAAATATAGTAAAAATATATTTTATATTCCAAAATTCTGGCAAAGAAACACCATACAATGAGTCATATATTATACCCCAAGCTATTATTTCATAATAAACTGGATAATAAAAAAGAAGAAGTATTGCCAATACCCATGTGAGCCACCAAGGACCAAATAGTATTGAAATTAAAATAATTAATCCAAATATACTTCTTATCATTTATTTTTTATTTATAGAAACTAATACCCATTTTTGCTCATAGATGTTGATTGGCTGAGAAAAAAATACAGTTGAAAATGCTCTTGCAGGATCTATAATTATTTTACCAACTGTTCCAAAAACTGAATTTGTTATATCGGGAATCAGAATTATATCACCCTCTGAGACTTTCAAATCTCTTGGTATTATTGTAGTGAATGATCCACCACCATTACCTATTGCTTGAGCCTCTATATCATTATTACCTATCAGAATATCAAATTTATTACCATATGATGAAAATAAATTTACCTTTGATGAGTTCATATTTACCTCAGCGACTGTACCAATAAGAATATTACCAGAAGCATATACTTTATCACCTATACTGATACCATCTTTATCTCCCACATCAATAATGTACGAATCATAAGCAGTAAAAGGTGGTTTTTTGAGAACATACGATAACACCAGATTATCAGAATCTCTTCTATTTAATATCTTTTTTAATTCAAGATTTTCTTTTTTTAGCTCTGCTATCAAAGCGTTCTGCGTCTCTGGCAATAACATAACCACACTCACTGTTGTATCCTTATTAAAACTCCAAAGTGGTTTTATAAAAGTCATTAATATATTTGTAATTAAATTTGGCAATAAAAAATGCAAAATAATCAGGACAATTAACACAATCATAACGACTTTAAATGGCATGCTAATGCTATTTCTTTTTATACTACTTTTGAGTTCGTAATTCATCCTCATTTTGAATTAGTACATCATTAAATTTCTCTAAATCCTCCAAAATCATACCCGTACCACGTGCAATAGCTGTGAGCGGATCCTCAGCAATATACACAGGCATTCTCAAAGTCTCTGACAGAAGCTTATCTAATCCCTTAATCAATGCTCCACCACCAACTAAATGAATACCTCTGTTCATAACATCCGCAAGAATTTCTGGTGGAGTAGTCTCCAATACTTCTTTTGCTGAACTTAATAGACTTTCTATAGAAGATGCCATCGCTTCGCGAATATCAGAATCTGTAATAACTACTTCTCTTGGTAAGCCAGTGATCAAATCTCTGCCACGAATAGTAGTCTCAAGTGGTTCACCTTGAATAACTGCTCCAACTGTCATTTTAATATATTCAGCAGTCTTCTCACCGATAAGTATTTTAAACTCACTTCTAATATACGAAATTATATCATTATTTAACTTATCTCCAGCAATTTTTAAATTTTTTGATCTAACAATTCCACCAAGAGAAATTATTGCGATATCAGTAGTACCACCACCTATATCAATAATCATACTTCCAACAGGTTCATGTATCGGCAATCTTATACCAATAGCACCTGCCATTGGTTCTTCTACAATATAAACTTCTCTTGCTCCTGCATTCTTAGTTGCATCTCTCACAGCTCGAATCTCAACATTTGTAACTCCTGAAGGTACACCAACAACTACACGTGGTCCTAGAAATTTCTTTGAGTACATTTCTGCTTTTTTGACTAGATACGCAATCATCTCCTCTGTAACTTCAAAGTCTGATATAACTCCATCAACCAATGGCCTTAGTGCGACAATATGTGTTGGAGTTCTTCCCAACATGTTTTTGGCTTCAGTTCCTACTGCCACAACCCTTCCGGTTTTTTGATTTACTGCTACGACCGATGGCTCATTTACAACAATTCCATGACCACGAAGATAAACCAAGGTATTTGCAGTACCTAGATCTATTCCAATATCATTGGATAAGTATTTATAGATTTTTTCTTTGAATTCTTTCATATAGTTTCGGTATTTCTATCATTTCAATTTTGCCTGTTGATCTTTCTTTCAATTCTACTAAATTTGATTTTAATGTTTTATCACTTATAACTATTCTAAATGGAATTCCAATCAGATCACTATCTGCGAATTTCTCACCCGCCCTTACATCTCTATCATCGTACAATATTTCTATTCCCTTTTCCCTTAATTCATTATAAATTCTATCTGCATCTTTATTGTCAGAAATAAGAGAAATTAAATGACAGTCAAATGGTGCTATGTTCTGTGGCCATACCAAACCATCCTTATCTGAAAGAATCTCTGCGACAGTACCCATGACTCTACCTGGACCTATACCATAACTACCCATTATTACTGGCTTGCTTTCATTATTCTCATCAACAAACTTCAGACCGAAAGCATCAGAGAATCTTGTACCTAATGAGAATATATTTCCAACTTCTACTGATTTCTTTTCAACTAAATCACTCTTATTTATATCTAAATCCTTCAACACTTCATCACTTAATACTTCTTTATTAATTGCTAATTTTTTATTTTCATCAACAAATATTATATCTTCACCAGCATCTGTTACAGTCTGAAACTCATGAGAATATTTTGAAAATGAACCACCAGATGCAAAAGTTACATAAGTCCTATCACCAAGACCTATTCTATTAAATATTTTTATATATGCTTGTTTAGCTCTCTCATAAAATTCATTATGATTTTTCTCATCTTTATTAAATGAATATAAATCCTTCATTAGAAACTCTCTACCCCTCATTATTCCACTTTTTGCTCTAGTCTCATTTCTAAATTTTGTTTGAAATTGATAAACATGTTTTGGTAAATCACGAAAAGAATTTATATACTCCTTCATAAGCTGAGTCAGCATCTCTTCATGGGTAAATCCTAATCCTAGTTCAGTATCATTTTTTAATTTTGTCTTGAACCATATATCAACAACTGAGTCATCCCATCTTCCTGTTGCCTCCCAGACCTTCTTGTCCTGTAATGCCGTGAGATGTACCTCCTGTCCACCTATAGCATTCATCTCTTCACGAATAATATTTATAATTTTATTCATTACTCTAAGTCCTAGAGGCAAATATGAATATACTCCGGACATTTCTTTGTGAATAAATCCTGCACGTATTAAAAGTTGAGCATTCTTTGATACTTCATCCTTTGGGGCATCTTTACGAGTTTTTGTAAAAAGTAGTGATTGTCGCATATTTTTAAATATTTATATGCTAATCATACTAAAAAATAAATAAAAAGCCACTATATTATATGTATTTAATAATATTTGTAGCATTGCCTTATGCAATTTTTAGTGATATAAATATGTGTAGAAATTTGACATGGAGTTGTTATGAGAATCACACTTGATACTAGTAACCTTCAAACTGTATGTGGCACACTAACGGAGAATGGAAGACACTTGTCTGAATTCATTGACGAACTTGCAAGAATCCTTTCTGGCTGTTTTCCAGAACAACAATACACTGTATTACCAGACAATGTTGTTTTTAATCACTGGCCCAACGGTAAATACGTATTTATTCACAGCCATAGAGGAGTAAGAATGGAGAATGGTAGAAAGTGTCACAGAGAATTAGCCTTTTTCTGTGAACTCCTTCATGATCACTGGCTGGATAGACTTGTTGAACAAATAGATTCATCAGCGGTCGAGCTTAAGATTCCAATGAATTTGGATAAAATCTCAGAAAGCTTTGCTGACTAAATCATGATTTCATTCATGAATCACACACAAGACTCCAAAAGGGTCTTTGTTTTGTTTACATTTCATTAATTCTGTTTTTTAATGCCGAAAACTGATACTTTTCTTAAGCTTTTCTTAATAGATAGTTTGCTACTATCTTATATTATTAATTTAAATAAATAAATTATGATTGAAGAATTTAGAAAATGGTGTAATGTAAAAGAAAAAGTTGATGAATTAGATACAAATAATAATTATTTCAAAGAAAGAGAAATTTGGTGGTGTTATCTTGGGGAAAATATTGGTTTTGAGCAAAATGGAAAAGGAGATTTATTTTTGAGACCAGTACTAATATTTAAAAAATTCAATAGAAAACTATGTTGGGTTATACCACTATCAACTAAATTATCCAAAGGTAATTTCTTTTTTCCAGTTTTGTCAGAATCAAATAAAATTAGAATAGCCACAATACCTCAACTAAAAATGATTGATGTTAAGAGGCTGTCAAATAAAATTGATTCAATATCTAAGACAGAACTAGAATTCATAAGAGAAAAAGTTATCGAGTTTATTCGATAACTTTTTCTTAATATCCGGAGTGACTTTCGTCACTCACAGTCGCCTTAGCGACCAATTACTACATAAGTATAACTATTAATAAAAAAGTGTCAACCACTAAAATTTAGTTTACTTCACTGTCTGGTGCACGCCAAATATATTTCCTTCTGTATCTGTATAATACACTTGCCATGCCATTCCAGCTATTGAGAATTTTGGTATATGTAATTTACCTCCTTCATTTTCTATCTTTACAATAGTCTCATCCATATTTTCAACTTGGATAGTACAAATAAATGAATTCACACATTGACCTTGTTTTGGCTCTGAACCTTTTCTAATCATCATACCTCCGTTTATTCCTGGTTCCTTACTTCCTTCTGGAGCTGTCATTACCATCCAATATTGCATATCTAATCCCTTCCATTCCTTTATATCCCAGCCAAATACATTTTTATAAAAATTAGCTGCTCTATTTGGATCTGTGGCGTGTATTTCAAAATGTACAATTCTATTCATGGTTTTTTGTTTAATTATTACTGGTGAATTATAACACGGTATTCACAAACACCTCCCCATTAAAACTATCAGATCTTGCAAAACTACCATCACTATAAACAATCACATAATCAAATTTATATTTATCAAAAAATTTATTTGGTTCAACAAAAAACAAACAAGTAGCCAATGCATCTGCAATAATAGTTCTATTTGCTACAACCCAAACAGCACTAATATTTGCTGGAGAAGACAAAGTTCTAGGATTAATAATATGAGTGAAATTCTGCCATGCTCTTCTATTCCCTGCAGAACCACAAATACTTTGTCCTGATTGAAGATTACAAACTCCTATTACTTGATTAAAATCATTTGGATTCTCAAGACCAACCCTTAATTCTTTTTCATTTTTATAATAAATATCACCCCCAGCATCAACACAGTATTTGTTATAACCTTTATCCTCAATTAGCTTTGAAACTATATCTACAAGATACCCCTTACCTGCTGCACCAAAATCTAATAATACAGGCTTTTTGATTTTTAGTTTGGGAAATTTAAATTCAATAGATTCTTCCCATGTGGGAGGCATAACTAATTCTTTCTTCTGTTGCAAAGTATATTGTGCATCATAACCTGCATCAGAAATAAGGTTTCCAATAAGAGGAGTGACAAGCCCATTAGTCTTCAAATATATGTCATAATAAATTTCAAACAGCTCCTTTGAATCTTCTGGCATATCATATTCTCCTTCTTTTTGTGACATTAAAGTCACAAGTGAATCTGATCTAAATCTTGAATAATTTTTATCAAATATATCAATGCGCTTTTTGATACTAGAAAAAAGTAAATCCTCTTCAGATCTACTTAATTCTTGATATACATCTATTTGCCATTTTGTGCCGATGGCATCAAAGCTATATCTTAGCTTGTGTTCTGATCTGGAATATTGCATCATTGAAACCAATAGGAGTTAATGATGACCCGGAAACTTTATCTAATTTAACTTGAGAAATATTCTTACCTACTACTAAAGTCTTATAATTATCTGTAAACATCTTCATGTATTTCTTTGACACATCATCTCCTGGCTTTGATACTGCAGTTGTATCTGTAATAACATTATTTTTTAATGTAACAGTAATATCTATTTGATCTGGACCACCAGGTGAATTGTATGAACCAGTTGCAGTGTATATTCCATCTTTATAATTTGATGCAATATTCGTATCCTCAAGAGTTTTTACTGGCTGTTGCTGAACTACTATATCGTCATCATCCTTTCTACTAGCTAAAACAGCAACAGTAGCAACCAGAACTACTACTATAAACCCAAATATTAAACCTAACTTTTTTGAATTATTTTGTGGTTCCATTTTAAATTATTTTTTATTTTCAAAAGAAATTATATCAGAACCATTCATAAATACAACAAATAGTGCAATAGCTAATCCAAAATCTCTCACTGCAGTTTCACTATAACCAACACTAATTGCAATTTCTATTAAATGTAGTGATAAAAGTAATGCCGATAATCTAACTTTCCAACCAATTATCAGCATCAATGTAAAGATTAACTCAAAAGTAGCATTCAAATACACCAAAGTAGTTGCACTTAAGCCAGTAATTTGTGTAGCAAAATCTGGTACATAAGCAGTCCAAAATCCAGTATTCCTAAATTGTTCAATACTAAACCATAAAACAATAGCACCCATACCAAGTCGTAATACACTTGATGCGTATTTCTCAAAATTTAACATAATATTTTGCATATATACATTATACACTATTAGTTTTATAATATTAATAATGAAATTCGTAAAATTACTATTAGTATTATTGGTTTCTTCATATTTCATTTATTATGTTAATAGCTATACAGAATGGCATTTTCTAGATTATGTAAATTTAATATTTCACGAAGCTGGACATACTATATTCTTTTTCTTGGGAAATTTTTTCCGAGTACTTTCTGGAAGCTGGTTTCAAATGTTATTACCCTTAATAATTACTTTATATTTTTTCTGGGACCAACAGTTCGTATCTGGATCAATATGTCTTATGTGGTTCGGACAAAACATTATAAATGTTTCAATCTATATTAAAGATGCAATAGTAATGCAATTACCACTATTGGGTGGAGATTCTGTAATTCATGATTGGAACTACATATTAAATGAATTGGGTCTATTACATTTGGCACCAAATATCGCTTCAATTTTCTATTATTGTGGAATAATATTTATTATGATTGGTATTCTTTCTGCTGTATATTTTGCAATTAAAAATTATGAGAAAGAATCAAGCATGCAAACCTATTTGTAATTCATAAAGTCTCTTATATTCCCCTCCTTCAATCATTAACAACTCATCATGTGTGCCAGACTCTATAATCCTTCCATCCTTAAATACCAAGATTATATCTGCTTTTCTAACTGTACTTAATCTGTGTGCAACTATAAATGTTGTTTTACCTTCCATTAATTCATCTAGTGACTCCGTAATTATTCTCTCTGATCCTGCATCTAGGGCAGAAGTTGGCTCGTCTAGTATAAGTATTTTAGGATTTCGGAGCATTGCACGAGCGATAGCGATTCTCTGTTTCTGACCAACAGAAAGCTTAACCCCTCTTTCTCCGACAATCTGCTCCCATTTATTTGGAAATTTCTCTATAAAATCTAGTGCGTGAGCTTTCTTTGCCACATCTTTGACCTGTTCATCCGTCACATTGAAATTACCATATTTAATATTCATTAATATTGTATCGTTGAATAGAACTACTTCTTGTGGAACAACAGCGATCTGCTGTCTTAATGATTTAAGATTTACATCATGAATATTGTGATTATCAATCAATAATTCACCTTTATTAGGGAAATGATATCCAGAGATCAAATCTATCAAAGTACTTTTACCTACACCTGATTCACCCACTAGAGCTATGACATTTCCTGCTTTTGCTTTAAAAGAAATATTCTCAAGAACTTGCTTGCCTGATTCGTATTGGAAATTTACATTTTTTAATTCAATATCGCCTTTGATATCTAATTTAACTGAGCCCTTTTTCTCATATGGTTCTGTATCCAATTCCAGGATTTTCTCTGTTTCTTGAATGTTAACTATACCATTTTGAATTGTCTGCCAATTTCGAGCAATAACAATGAACGGTCCGAAAACCATAGCAGCATATGTATTGAAAGCTATTAATTCTCCTATTGTCATACTACCTTGTTGGATATAGTAGACAGACAAAATAAAAATAAGTATTTGAGTTACTAGAATAGTCATTCTCTGATAAAGAGTTAGACTTCCCCACAAATTTGTTAATTTCATCCAGAGTGGCACGGCACTTTTCATTTTTGTTGAAAGTCTTTCCCTTTCATAATCTTCTGCACTTGCCTGCTTTATTGCTAAGGCATTCTCTACAACTCCATATGATTCGCCAAATACAAAACTCAATACATCCCAATATTCTTTCTGATATGTGGCCGTATGCTTGATCTTAGAAGAGAAAATAAAGATATAGACAATAATTCCAATCAAAAGAAATAAAGCAAGAATTGGCTTTAAATAAAAAGCTATAACAAATGCAATCAGAATACTTAGAATTTGTGGACTCAGATCAATCACAATTCTTCCCGCTATAGTTTCTAGTGCACTAGCGGCTACATTTATTTTGCTACTTATCTCACCAATCTTATTTGTCTTATGAAATGAAGCAGGCAAAAGCAACAAATATCCAAAGCCCTTACTGAGATAATCAAGCCAAATCACATTTGAGAATTTCTCACTTAAGATATTTATTTTCCAATCTAGAATATATGTAATTAACTGTATGATTGCCCATAATATTAATAGAGCGAGATAAACTGGTATAAAATAGTCAAAAATATTTACTTTCTGTGTGCTACTTATAACATCAAAAAATCTGCCAACAATATATGGCACAAATCCATTGCCAATAGCAGAAAGAATTCCCATTATACTTAGAGTGATTATCTCCTTTTTGTATTGGCTTATATACTTGAGGAGAACTTTGATTCCTGTATATAAATTCTCTTTATTTATTTTTTCAACTGTTTTTTGTTGTTCCACTCAGACACGATAACACGAAAATTTTATCTATTCAAATTTTCGGTTCATTCTATTTCCAAAAATAAAGGTGAATGATCAGATATTTCATCTGGTAACACTTTAAACTCTTTTAATTTAATATTATTCGATACAAAAACATAATCAGCAAATCTCAATGGTTTCTTATATAAGGATGTCCTTGTAGACTTGATATTATATTTATCTATCAAATTTAAACATCCTAAATTATTTGAGATCATCCTAATACTTTCAGTATCTGGTAATAAATTGAAATCTCCACCCAAAATAAAATTACTTGAATGTAACTTGATAAAATTAATTAATTTAGTGTTTTAGGTACACACATTTGGCGGATTAATTAATTTGTAATCAGCAAGAAAT
>CAZVVX010000008.1:0-24430 GCA_964631035.1 uncultured Candidatus Saccharibacteria bacterium
AAATATATTAATGAAAATATACACTTCTCGAAGGCCCTTTGTTGTTTTTATATTGCTAAATATTTATTTATATTGTCAAATGGTGAAAATCGACACTTTTCTTAAGTTTTTCTTAATGCACACTTTGTTACATTGAATGAATGTTACAAGATGATCATAAGAAATTAATTAAAAAAGCTAGAGATGAATATAGAAAGATCGGGTATGTAGAGTGTCCGGCATTTGATGGTGAGAAAGTGTATTTTAATAGGTATGGATTTAGGCATTTAATTAGAAAAGGTAAAAAATTAAGAGAAATTGATGAGCAACTTGAAAGATTAGCTTTATTAAAGCACGCAGAGGCTATAATCAGAAACAGTAGAAATTTTAAAGATTTCAATAAGAATAATATTGGAGAATCTGCAGATTTCTGGTCATTAGTCCATTACATAAATAAGACTAAAATTACAGTAATAATTAGACAAATCAAGGGTGGACACAAACATTTTTTTAGTATAATGAAAGGTTAAAAGCACAGAACTCCCAGTAAAGGGAGTTCCAATAGTGTTTGTCACCAGCGACAATGCCGATTATATCAGCTTGGTGTGCAATTCCAATGACCGCAAACATTATTAGTATTCAGTATATCAATATTAACTAACTAATGCAAAATCCAATGTCTTCTTGTCTAAATCAGCAGAAACTACCTTGAAAGTTATATCATCACCTAGCGTATATTTCTTTTTTGTCTTTTGACCGATAATTGAATAGTTTTTTTTATCAAATTCATAATAGTCATTACCAAGATCACGAATTTTGATCATTCCTTCTGATTTTGTTTCTTTCTCTTCTACATAGATACCCCATTCTGTAACTCCAGAAATAGTACCTTGGAAAGTTTTGCCAATTTTATCGGACATATATTCTACTTGCTTCAATTTCTTTGATTCTCTTTCGGCACTTGCAGCATCTATTTCACGACTTGTACTTTGTTCTGCTATGCTTTGGAATTCGTTGATTTCTCTATCTCCAAATGGTTCATTGTGTAGATGTCTATGTAATATTCTTTGAACTAGTAAGTCTGGATAACGGCGAATCGGGGAAGTGAAATGAGTGTAATAATCGAAGGCAAGACCGAAATGACCAATGTTCTTGGTAGAGTACACAGCTTTTTGCATTGAACGTATTACCGCTGTACTTATAAGTGTTTCGTGAACTGTCCCAGATATTTGTCTCAAAAGACTTTTGATATCACTTGCCTTAACCTTGCCATCCTTTATTGGTAAATTGTATCCAAGAGCTTTTACAAATGCTGCTAAATCAGCCATTCTTTCTTTGTCTGGAATATCATGTATGCGGTAAATGGAGCCTGTGTCTTTTTTACCTTTTTTCTTAATTGAATTAAAAATATGCATTGCCACTTCGCGATTGGCAAGAAGCATGTATTCTTCAACTAATTTATGAGTATCTAATCTTTCTTTCTTATATACCCCGATTGGCTTGTCATTCTCATCTAATTTGAATTTTATTTCCTCTTGTTCGAATTCTATTGCACCTTTTGCGAATTTCTCCTTCTGTAGTTTCTTGGCTATTTCATTTAATTTATTTAATTCTTTGTAGAATTCACCTGACTTGGAGTCTAGGCTTTCTTGAGCATTCTCATATGTGAATCTGTGCGTAGAGTTGATTATTGTCTTGCCGAACCAGCTCTCTAATATTTTGCCATGATCATTCATTATAAATACTGCAGAGAAGGTCAGCTTATCTTCTTTTGGATTTAGACTACAAACATCGTTCGATAGAACTTCTGGCAACATGGGTATTGTTCTATCGACTAGATAAATAGAGCAACCTCGTTTGATGGCTTCATTGTCTAATGCGCTTTTCTCTTTTACATAATGACTTACATCTGCAATATGTACTCCTATTTCATATGTTCCATTATTCAAATCCTTAAATGAAATTGCATCGTCAAAGTCTTTGGCATCAAATGGATCTATGGTGACTGTAAGAGTATTACGGAAATCTCTTCTTTTGGGTATTTCATTCTGAATATCATGAATTTTATTTTTTTCTATTTCATCTGCTTCTGCCTCTACTTCTGTAGGGAAACCAATTTCAAATCCTTTTTCCAATACAATACTTTCCATTTCAACATTGTTATTACCTTTTTTTCCAAGAACTTTGATAGTATCTCCAACTGGCATATCCTTATAATCCTTCCATTCCTTTACCTTTACATAGATCTTGTCACCTATATTTAGATTTGAGTTTGATATTGAAATAGGGAAATATGCTTTCTTATCATCTGGAATTGCTAATAGCTTGCCATTCTGATTCTCTATTGTGCAAACAAAAGTGTTTCTTTTTCTTTCAATTATCTTTGTCACTTCTGCTGTGATTTGGCCATACTGATTCTTTTTACCTAATTTAGCTTCAACAATATCGCCATTCATTGCGGTGTTTAATAGGGAAATGGACTCAATAATTATGTCTTTATCGAGGTTATTAGGGTCCTTAATATAGCCAATACCTTTCTTATTAGTAGATATCTGGGCGGTTATTATTTGACTAGCATTTTTCTTTATTTCCTTTTTCATTTACGCAATAACTATATACTATATTGCCTTTTTATGACAGTTCTGGTAGGATGTTGCCTATGTTAATGATACGATTACAAAGAGTAGGAAGAAAGCATGAGCCGGTATTTCGCCTAGTTTTAACAGATTCAAAGAACGGTCCAAAGAGCGGAAAGTATTTGGAAGTGCTTGGTTCTTATGATCCAAGAAATGATAATAAGATTGAGCAGTTTAATGTTGCAAAGATAAAGGAACATATTTCAAAAGGAGCTCAACTTTCAAATACAGTACATAATTTTCTAGTTACAAAGAAGGTAATAGAAGGCAAAAAGGTAAATGCATTACCAAAGCGAACACCAATAAAGAAAGAAGAGGCTAAAACAGAGGATAAAAAGCCAGAAACACCAGCGCCCGCACCTACACCAGCTCCAACTGTGTAAAACTACATTGCTCTACAAATACATAAATTGTAAAATTGTATTGGGATAGTTGTATAGATTTATTAAGATAAATAAAACCGAAATGAATAATAATATTGATCAGCAATTTTTAGATTTTGTCGTGAAGTCATTGGTGGATAATCCAAATGATGTAAAGATTACAAGAACAGTAGATGAGATGGGTGTTCTTATGACACTTGAGGTAAATGCAGCAGATATGGGTAAAGTTATTGGTCGTTCAGGAAATACAGCAAAGGCCATCAGAACACTACTTCGAGTTGTTGGTATGAAGAATAACTCTAGAGTTAATCTTAAGATAAATGAGCCAGAAGGCGGAATGAAGCCAGTTTCTGATAAGGCATCAAAGACAGTAGATGAAGCGATGGCAGATTTGAAGATTTAATGAATTACCACATAGTAAGTCTATTTCCACAATCGTTGAATTCATATTTAAGTGAATCTATACTTAAACGTGCACAAGAAGATAATTTTATAAATATAAAATTTTATAATCCTAGAGATTATACCGAGGGTACTAGTTATTCTGACAAAAGAGTAGATGATAAGCCGTATGGTGGAGGTCCAGGAATGGTTATTGAGGCTTTACCTGTAATCAAGGCTATTGAACATGCGATAAAGGAAATAAAAGATATAAAAAAACTCAAGATAGTTTGGTTTACACCATCAGGAAAGCAATTTGATACAAAGTTAGCCAAGAATTATTCCAAAAAATATACTGATATTGTATTGATTTGTGGGAGATATGAGGGGATTGATGCGAGAGTAAAGAAAGTGTTTAAAGTTGAGGAAATATCAGTCGGGCCATTTGTACTTACAGGTGGTGAAATTCCTGCACTTATACTTATAGATACTATTTCAAGACAAATAGAAGGTGTGCTTGGTGATCATCTTTCATTAGAAGAAAGCAGAATAGCTTCGCCTGATGTATATACAAGACCAGAGATATTAGAATATAATGGCAAAAAGATAAAAGTTCCAAAGGTTCTACTTTCTGGGAATCATAAGAAGATTGATGAATGGAGAAAATCTAAAAACAAATAGTTGTCCACAATTTCTAGGTAAAAAGTAAAACTCAAGTGTTATAATATTGTGATGAAGAAAATTATTTCAATATTCTCTGTTTTTGTTGCTTTATTATTTATTTTCCCACTTACTACATATGCCTTGGCTCCAGGAGCTCCAACTGTAACCATGAGTCCAGCTCCAAGTCGAATAAATGTTGCTTATTGGATTGGTTTCGTATCGAGTGATCCCGAGGGTAATCAAGTATTCTATCAATTTGATTGGGATAGGAATGGTACTTATGATCAGGTTTATCCATCAACAGGTTATATTGGATCAGGCGGTGCTCCACTTGGTATACAACATACTTGGACAACTTATGGAAATAACTCATTTAATGTTAGGGCAGTTGATACAACTGGGGCAATTTCAAGTGCTACTTTATTTGCTGTAAATATACCTGATCCAAGACCATCTGCTCCTACTATTACTGGTCCTTCTGGAAGTTTACAAACAAATACGTCATATGATTTTACTTTTGTATCCACAGATCCAAACAATAGACAGATCTGGTATGAGGTTGAATATGATAATTCTGGGATGACACAATATTACCCACCATTTTTCCAATATGTTAATAGCGGAACATCACAAACATCATCAAAAAGTTATTCAACTGCTGGAAATTACAGTGTAAGAGTTAGATCAAAAAACACAAATAATGATTATTCTCCTTGGACCACTCTCAGTTATACAATATCAGCACCAAATGTTGCACCAAGTGCTCCAGTAGTTACAAATTCATCTGGAACTGAAAATTTCGCACTTGATTTTACCATGTCGTCATCAGATTCAAATGGTGATAATGTAAAGTATGAAATTGATTGGGATGGTAATAATACAGTCGATCAAACATTTCCATCCACAGGTTATGTTACTCAGAATACCTCACAAATAGTTTCTCATACTTGGAGTACTGCTGGTACTTATACTGTAAATTTTAGAGCAGTAGATTCTAATGGAGCAAGTTCAGGATGGACTTCAAGAAGTGTCAGAATATATGCTATTAATGTGCGTCCAGGTGCCCCAACGATAACAATTGTAGCTGGACAGGATCCCCTTTATCCCAACACCGCTTTTCAGTTTAATATTCAAGCAGATGATCCAGATAGTGGGCAGGTTGCTTTTTGGGTTGATTGGGATAATGATGGCAGTTTTGAGTATGGTATGATTCTTGATACTGATAATACTCCAAGGTTAATATCAAATCCCGTAGGTACATGGACTACTCCTGGTAACTATACATTCAGAGCAATGTCATATGATGGTGGTGGCGAGACAAGTAATGTTACTACATTTAATATTACTATTCTTCCCCCACCTCCACCTACTGTTTCATTGTCTTTAACACCTCCGTTTTTGACACAAGGTGTACCGACACCACTAACAATAAATTGGTCATCAACCAATGCTAGTTCATGTAATGCAGTCGGTCTATCATGGCCTGGTCATACAACTCTTTCTGGTACATATTCATATGTGCCACCTATCAACATACCAGGTCCAAGACAATACACATGGGTTTGTAGAGGTAATGGTGGTGTGACTGCTACTACAACTGTATATTTAGGATATCCTGTAGATCTTTGGGGCTGGGGTTGGTCGTCAAATATAGGTTGGATAAGTTTTAGTTCGGCGAATGCTGGAGTCGGTGCTGGAAGTACATATTCAGTTAAGATGGGTACCACAACGACAAAGGGCTACCTAGGAGGATGGGCATGGTCTCCAAATATTGGTTGGATTAGTTTTAGTAATGGTGATGGTGCGCATCCGAATGGAGTAGTCGATTTTGCAACTGGTGCAGTAACTGGTTGGGCAAGGGCATGTGCTGCTACCGTGAACGGTACATGTACTGGCGCTACTAGACAAGATTGGGATGGATGGATAAGTCTATCTGGTTCAAATCACAGTTCTCCAGGTAATGGAGTGACATACAATTCTTCAACAGGAAGGTTTAGTGGGTATTCGTGGGGCAGTGATGTTATTGGTTGGTTAACAGTAGATTCATTAGTCTCGCCTCCACTACAAGGACCAATATTTGTCTCTACAACTTCTTCATCATGTACACTAACTGCGAATCCAAGTACATTGCCTTCAGGTGGTGGTACAACAAATTTATCCTGGACATCAACTGGTGTTGTTGGTAATTCATGTAATTTAACTGGTCCAAATGCATATTCAAGTTCCAATCTATCCGGAACAGGAAATAGAAATATTAATCTAAGTTCTAGTGATAGTGGTGGAAGATATAATTTAAGATGTAATTCAGACGCTATTATCTGTTCTGCTAATGTTAATAAAACTCCACCTCCACCTCCACCAAATCCATTTCCAAAGATGTGGTTGGATAATGATCCACTGGAATTAAAATCAATTACAACAATAAGACAGGGTCAGGTTGCAAAAGTTAATTGGAAATTAGGATTTCGATATTCAGGTTGTGTCGGCAATAACGTTAGTCAAACAAATAATTCATTGCCTGTTGCATCAACTTGGTTTGGAGCAGGGTCACAGATAGCTAATAATATTTATTTAAGTAATATTAGTGGACTTACAGAAGGTGTATATGAATTAAATCTAGTTTGTGATAACAATAATAAAACAAATACGGTAAAGATTATTGTTAAAGGTAGCAATTCTACAGTAATAGAAGAAATATAATTATAGCCATATTTGAGGTGAATAAAATACTTGCTTTTATATATTAGAAGTGGTATAATAATGCTGAGGTTAAATTCCATAAAATTATGAATAGAAATATACTATTCAAGTTGGGAATATCAGTATTAACGCTAAGTCTCATATTTCTGGTCCCTAGCATCTCTTTAGCTGTCTCAAATTTATCATACGAAAAAATAAATTTGGTATCAAAAGCCAATGATATTCTGCTTGATAATAAATCAAGATCCCTACAAAATACTGAAAATAATAAAGTCCAAATTTCAAAAGAAAGAATGGATGCAATGCTTTCTATTGCAAGACAGAATCCCACTTTATTTTTAAGTAGTGTAATAACAAATAAAGAGAAGTCTCTTTTATCTAAATCTGTACAATCAAATATAGAGAATGAGGTAAATATTGATGGTACTTTGAGTATTATTGTGTCAGATGATTTTAAAAATAAAACTGAAAAAATACAGTATAAAATAATTTCTGGTCAAAATACTTACAATTATTATCCTGCAGGTAATCTAAAAAATGTAAAATCTGGTGATAATGTAAGTGTAAAGGGTTATACACTTTCAAATACTCTTGTTTCAAAAGCTAGTGATTTAAAGATTAAAAGAGGAGCAAAGTTAGCAAGTACTGGTTCTCTGGATAGTGTAGGTAATCAGAGAATGGCAGTTTTTCTGTTAAAGAATAATGCAAGTACACCAACAAATCTTAGTGTAGAGCAAGTAAAAAAAATAGTCTTTAATGATAAGTTCAGTAGATTCATGACTGAACAGTCAAATGGTAAGATTAGTTTTACTGGTGATGTATTTGATTGGAGCATATCAAGCGATCCCAATTTTTCAATTTTTGATGAGAATGGAAATTGTCATATCCCAAACGATTTATCTGATTTGGTATCTAAATATAAAATAAATATTTCAAATTATGACAGAGTAGTTTTTCTATATACTGCTGATGGATATGGTGGTGGATGTTCTGAAGTTGGTAAGACATCTAGAACAATAAATGGTATTACAAATAAATTATCACTTACAGTTGTAAGCTTAGATGACTATATTTTTTACCCAGAAACAGATGAATATAAAAATTTATTAAATGATTTTGAAGTTGTTCTGTCGCATGAGTTTGGTCATGCTCTTGGGCTACAGCATGCAAATGGTCTTCAATGTGAAAATAATATTGTAGGTAATAATTGTACTGATCTAGAATATGGTAATCATTTTGATACTATGGGTTTTGCATATAACTCATATCACTTTAATGCTTACTATAAATATTTGTTGGGTTGGTTAAATCCAGATCAAATAATAAATGTAGATAAATCTGGAACATATGAAATAAGTCCACAGGAAAACGGATCAAAGGCAAGATTAGTTAAAATTAACTATTCAAATAAAGATCATTACTTTGTTGAAATGAGAGCTCCTTTTGGTTTTGATACGAAATTGAAGAATGATGAATTCGTATCAAACATCTCTGGAATATTTATCAATAAAATATCAAATGAATTAGATCAACTTAAGACACAATTGTTGGATATGAGTCCTGGAAATTCAAGTAATTCTAATAATAATTTTGATGATAAAGTAACACTAAATAACCCAAACCTCAATACATCACTAAAGCAATTTACCGATCAGAATCTAGGTATAACTATAGGTCCTATTACTAGTGTAAATATAAACAATACTAATTCAACTTTATCAAGTATAAAATTCAATGTAACACTTAATAACCCAGACTGTGTAGCTAAATTACCTGATGTTGTTGTGGGTGAATTCCATTCTGATGGTACTTATGATTCTGGAACTTGGTTTGGCGGTGATGTTACAATCAAAAATCTTGATTCAAGTCTATGTAATTCATCTGATTATACTTTGAAATTCACTGATGCTCCTATAGGTTGGACTCAAAAGATATATCCAAGCCAAATGACCTTGGGTTCTGGTGATGCTGATTCATTTATATATCAATTAAAAATACCAAGTGATGCTATCTCAAATAACTATACAGTTAAAATGGAGCTAAAGAATATTAAGACTGGATGGGTAAAGTTAATAGAGAAGACTATATATGTTAATGGCATTTCAAATGAAATAACAGCGATGCCATGGACTGCTCCAAGTACAGTAAAGATGTCGTCAACATTCTATGCTACATTGAATTTTACTGGTGGCCCATCACCAATCACAAAGTCTATTCAGCTAAATTTCTATGATAAGGATAATGTTCTTAAATTCTCGGAAGTAGTTAATCCTTCAAAACCAACAACACAATGGTCTAATGTAACTTCTATACCTGCATTCATTGAATTACCTGGTGACGTGCCTCCTGGTTCATACAAGGTTGGTTTAAGCTTATTTACTACCGCTGAATTAAGAAGAACTCTAACATCAAATCCTTATGAGAAAATTATAGGTAGTGTTGAGGTTATACCAGAATCAGCAAAGAATGTTGAGTATAAAAATATAAATAATATTGATAGTACTGCTAAATATAATAGTGAATATGATATTCCTGTAAGGACTTCAGAATCAAAGCAGAGTATAAGTATATTGCCTTGGTATGGACCTTCCTCTGCTACTGTTGATTCTACACTACATTACATAATAACATTTAGAGGAGGGCCAACTACTCAAAGTCAGAGAATATTCGTACACTTCATTGATCAGGTAGGAAATATAAAATTTGTTAGTGATATTCTTCCATCCACTCCCACAACACAGTGGTCTGGATTAGTGAGAATACCTGTTACAGTTACTGTTCCAAATGGTATTACATTGGGATCATATAAGGTTGTTGCTGGACTATATAGCGGTAGTTCAAGTGTTACATTGAATCCTGCTCCAGGAGTTCTGCAGTATGGTAATAATACAAATAGATATCAGGTAGGGACTGTATCTGTATTGAGGTCTGGTTCAAGTCCTGGATTGGCATCTACTGCTAGTGTTGCTGATTCTGTATCTGCTGTTGAGTCAAATAAAAAAGTAGAGACAAAGAATACAAATTATGCTTCTGTAATTACTACATCTAGTCAGATAAGTTCAACTCCAATTTATAATTCATCTGGTTCTAGAAATGGTAGAACAAGTTCTGTACCTACTCCTGTACCTTCTCCTACTTCAAGTCCAACACCCACTCCTACTGCTACTCCATCTGCATCTCCTAGTCCAGTATCATCTCCTGTAATTGAATCTCATGGTTCAAGTCCTACAACTACAGCTTCACCTGTAACTAGTGTTCCTTCTGCTCCAGTTGCTCCTGCTCCTGCGCCAGCCCCAGTATCAGAACCAGCACCGGCACCAGTAGTATCTGCTCCAGTCCCAGTTTCCGCGCCATCTCCAGCACCAAGTGCAACACCAGCACCGTCTCCGAGTGTGAGTGAGGAAAAGTAATAAATAAAAAGAGGCTTGTAGCAATACAGGTCGCTTTTTTGTTATTTATATGTTTATATAAAGTCAGAAAGGAGATTTGGTTATGGATCAATTTCCAAAGTACTTGATGAAGATCGATGGTAATCGCAGATACCTAACTTTTGAAGAGGCAGCAGCTGCCTACAACTCAGGCATGTCTCAGGTTGAGTTTGGTCGGCATGTCCTCAACGAGGATTTCACAGTTCGTTTGATGACTACTGAGGACATGTCTAGGATTTCCTGTGCAGCGGATCGGTATAGTGCCAGCAAATGATTTTCTTACTGGACGCACAAGCGCAGGGCATTGAACCCTGCGCTTTAAATTTGGATTTTGATATTATGTCTTTACAATCATTTCTATTTACTTTTTGTATTAGTGTGATAAAGTATTTTATAGATATATTAGTAAAGAAAAACAAAACACACAACTAAGGAAAACTTGAAAACAACAATTAATGATCAGATTTCCATTTTCATTAAGCGTATCACTGAAAAGGTATGTGAAATGGGAGGAAGGGAAGATGATCTTGCGCATTTCTTCGGGGCTCAAGAACATAGGTACTATGAAGAAGCTGTAAGTACAATTGCTTCAAATATTACATGGTTAACCCCAAGGCTCAAACCTGTCGGTGAATCATTTGAGGTTGAGGTAAACTATCATCCAAACCAAATTCCTGAGGAGATTACTCCTTATCCAGGTGTCAAAGTTTTTTGTAGGAAAGGTAAATATTTCGATGGGGAAATGGATGGAGGGATTGTTAGAAAAGAGAATATTATTTTTCAACCACTAAGTCGTGATGAGTATCCTAAGAGAATTCGAGCTGTCGCTAAGACGCAAGGATTGAAAGCCTGCACAATCTTACATGCACTAGCTATCAAAAAGCTCGCAGAGATGGATTCAAGCTTCATGACAAGGATACTACCGTTTATGCCCATTCATTTTATCGGTGCTGTTTATCCAGGAATGTGTTCTTACATGACTCGACCTGGGGGGTATAAACTGAATTCGTATTTACATCTTGAAGTGGGCGCAGAAGTCAGGCAACAAAACAGACCTCTTAATAATGTCCCTATTATTCTGGGGCACAACAAGGCTGCTGGTCATTTGTATTCAGGATCAATAGCATTCTATTAGCAATTCACAAGTGAGAAGACTTGGGTAAAACTTCTGAAACGCACGCCATTTACGGTGTGCGTTCGCTTTTTTGTGGTATATTATGGTTATGAACAATTTCCTCTATCACGGCTCAGCCGTTCAAAACTTAAAAGTACTAGAACCCAGAAAAAGATATACTCCTGCTGGTAAAATAGAATATTCTGCAATTTATGCTACTCCTTTATTACCGTATGCTATTGCTCATAGCTTTCCTTGGTCTAGTGACGAAGGAGTAGGATTGGATATTGTTAAGGATAATATCTCAATATCTATACCAAAGGCAATAAAAGATAGATTAAAAGTTCCAATATCCGTCTACAAAATTTCATCAGAGAACTTTGAGCTTACAAAAGAAGAGGAAACAGGGTATACATGGCATAGTACAAAGCCAGTTCAAGTGTTGGAAGAAATAAAGTATGAGAGTGTGGAGGAGGCTTTGAAAGAGGTGGGGGCGGTGGTAGAATACGTTTAATAAATATATGAACAATTTTAATCCTAAATTACAAGATGCAACAGATGAGGAATTGATGAATATGATTAATAAATTAGCTCCTAATTACGCTTCTTTAGCTTCCGATGAATTAAGTAGGAGGAAGACCCAATTACTAATTGAAACAACTAATAAAAATTCAATAGTTCAAGAAAAGTCTTCTGTAAGAATGGAGAAATTAACTATTTCGATGTTATTATTAGCTGTACTTCAATTCATCGCTGCAATTATTCAATTAATAATTTCATTTGCCTATGAAGATAATATTGATATTAAAATATTTGGTTTTGTGATGACAGTGATAATCTTGGTCTTAATATATGTTTCTAGTAGGTTGTTGGGTTCTTCTTATTTTAATAAATATTTATATTCAGATGATAAATAAAATTTATAAATTTAACGAATCAGAAAAGTTAAATGCCACTGAATTAATGATGATAAATACTGCTATGAGTTGTATTGGGACGATGAAAATCCTTAAGGATAATCAGCATATGGAAGTATGGCACAAGTCTTACTATATACTTGCTGTGACTTGTTTGGAGTTATTTCCGAAAGTTTTTTTATTAAGAAAAATGAGAAAAGAAGGTAAAGATAAAATTAAAATTAATTCGGAGTTTCGTCGTATTAAACATAATCTCGAAAAGTTATATTCAGAAAACAAGCTTGGTTCTATTTTTTTATTAAAATCTAACATTACCAGCGTAAGACGGATCAGGAGAGATGGCATTTCTAGATATGAATTTATCATTAATAATGTTATAGACCCTATATATATTTTCGATCTTGAGTCCATACGCTATGGACTTCTAGCTAAAGAAGAAAATTCATTATATCCCGCATGGCAGTCTGACAAATTATTAAATTTGTGTGAGTCCGTATTTTTAGCACTAAAACAAACCGCTCCATAATTTCAGTACACACTCTTGACCTCCCACCCCTTATCTGCTAGACTCATCACCAACTTCATCTGATTGTGTTACGCCAAGAAATTGAAGGATTATAAGGCTTATTATTAATCCCTCGGTATAATTTTCTTGTTTTTGTATGTATACAACAAAAAAATATTTCAGTAGGTTCAAGGAGCCTCTTGCAACATTGCCAAATTTTGTAGAGGCACAGGTGTCATCATTTAATGCGTTGATAGAGAAGGGGATTGCAGAAGTTTTGAAGGAGTTCTCACCTATAGAGGACTATGCCAAGAAGAAGTTTGAATTATCTTTTACAGGATTTGAACTAACAAGACCAAAGTATGACGAGCATTATGCTAAGACAAATAAATTGTCATATGAAGGTCAAATAAAGGTAAAGGTTAAGCTAAAGAACAAAATGCTTAATGCCGTTAAAGAGCAAGAAATGTTTCTTGCTGATTTGCCATTGATGACAGATCACGGAACTTTCATTATAAATGGTATTGAGAGAGTTATCGTTGCTCAGTTGGCAAGATCATTTGGAATTTTCTTTACCTTAAATGAAATGAAGGGTAAAAATCTCTTCGGTGCAAAGGTTATTCCAGCAAGAGGAGTATGGATGGAGATTGAGAGTGATTCTGATGGAACAATTTATACAAGAATAGATAGAAAGAGAAAGTTTCCAATCACTTCACTTCTAAGAATATTAGGAGCGAAGACAAATGAAGAGATTCTAGCGCTATTTAAGGGAAATGAGCTTGCAACAAAGGTTATAGAAGCAACTTTGGCAAAGGATCATGCCAAAACTGTTGATGAAGCATATATTGAAATTCACAAGAGATTGAGAGATGGAGATCTAGCAACAGCAGATAATGCTAGAGAATTCCTTGGAAATATATTTAATCCAGAAAGATACGATCTTTCTAGTGTTGGACGATTCCGCTTTAATAAGCGATTCGGAAAGTCTATGACTGAGAAGGATTTGGAAGTTAAAACAGTAAATGTAGATGATATTTCTACAGTTATTTCTCATATAGTTGAATTGAATAATACTCCAGACGCAGTTGAGGACGATATTGATCATCTAGGTTCAAGAAGAGTTAGATATGTAGGTGAGTTATTACAACAAAAATTAAGAGTTGGTATGACTCAAATGAAAAGAAATATACAGGATAAGATGTCTACAGTTGAGCCAGATGTTACATTGCCTGTGAATTTCGTTTTCCCTAGACCACTTCAAGCAAGAATAAAGGAATTCTTCACAACAAACCAGTTGTCACAGTTCATGGGACAGGAGAATGTACTATCAGAGATAGAGAATCTAAGACTATTAACAGCTCTAGGTCCTGGAGGACTTACAAGAGAGAGAGCGGGATTTGAAGTTCGAGACGTACATCCATCTCACTATGGAAGACTATGTCCAATACATACACCAGAAGGTCCAAACATTGGTCTAGTACTTCGTCTATCTATGTATGCAAGAGTAAATGATTTTGGAATGATCGAAACTCCATACGCAAAAGTAAAGAATGGAAAGGTAACATCAGAAGTGTCGTATCTAAATGCTCTAGAAGAAGAGAATTATAGAATTGCTCACGCTGCTATTCCTTATGATTCAAACGGCAAGATAACAGCAGATGAGGTTGAGGTAAGAATAAATGGTAAACCAGGATTAGCTAAAGCCAGTGATGTTGATTATATTGATGTATCTACAAATCAAGCATTCTCTATCGGTACATCACTTATTCCTTTCTTGAATCATGACGATGCAAATCGTGCACTCATGGGATCAAACATGCAAAGACAGGCAACACCTTGTCTAATTCCAGAAGCACCACTGGTTGCAACAGGAATTGAGAAGCAAGCAGTAGTTGATACAGGAAGAATAATTCTAGCTCCAGAAGATGGTGAAATAACATATGTTGATGCAAAGAAAGTTGTATTTGAAGGAAAAAAGAATGGCAAGAAAGAGTATAATCTTGTTCATTTCTCAAGAACAAATGGATTCACAGCATTCCATCAAAGACCTATAGTAAGTCTAAATCAAAAAGTTAAAAAAGGTGATGTTCTTGTTGATACATCAACATCAGATCATGGAGAGATTGCTCTTGGACAGAATATGCTTGTAGCATTTATGTCTTGGTCAGGTAATAACTATGAGGACGCTATTATTCTTTCAGAAAGAGTAGTTAAGAATAGTAAATTTAGTTCTATAAACATAGAAGAATTCGTAATCAATGTACGAGATACTAAGCTAGGTCCTGAGGTTACAACTTGCGATATTCCAAATGTTGGAGAAGCAAAGCTAAAGAATCTAGCAGAAGACGGAATTGTAAGAATCGGAGCAGAGGTAAGACCTGGAGATATTCTTGTCGGTAAGATTTCACCTAGAGGTGAGACTCAACTTACTCCAGAAGAGAGACTACTAAGATCAATCTTTGGTGAGAAAGCTCGTGATGTAAAGGATACATCAAAGAGAATGGAAGGAGGAAATAGAGGAAGAGTTATCTCTGTTAAAGTATTCTCAAGAGATAAGGGTGATAAGCTAGAATCAGGTATTATAAAGAAAATCTTTATTGAAGTTGCTGAGCTAAGAAATGTATCAGTAGGAGACAAGCTAGCCGGACGACACGGTAACAAGGGAGTTATTTCAAGAATTCTTCCTGAAGAAGATATGCCATATATGGAAGATGGAACTCCAGTAGATGTAATTCTAACTCCACTAGGTGTGCCCTCACGTATGAACCTTGGACAGATATTGGAACTTCACCTAGGTCTTGCTGCTAATACACTTGGATATCAAGCTATTGTTCCACCATTTGCTGGAGCAACAGATATTGAGATCAAGCAAGAGCTAAAGAAGGCCGGATTTGATGAGAGTGGAAAGATGAAGCTAAGAGATGGAAGAACAGGACAACACTTTGATCAGCCTATTGCAGTTGGATATATGTATATTTTGAAACTTCATCACATGGTGGAGGACAAGATACACATGAGATCAATCGGTCCTTACTCACTTATTACTCAACAGCCACTTGGAGGTAAGGCACAAGGAGGAGGTCAGAGATTCGGAGAGATGGAAGTCTGGGCACTTCTTGGTCATGGAGCAGCACATACACTTCGAGAAATTCTAACAATCAAGTCAGACGATATACAAGGACGATCACAAGCATTCGATTCTATTGTTAAGGGTGAGCCATTGAAGCAACCAAATCTACCTGCATCATTTAATGTTCTTATAAAGTCATTGAGAGGATTGGCATTAAATGTCGAGCTTATTAAAAAGGGTGAGGTAGAGGAGGAGACAGAATAATAATTTCACCAAATAATTAATAAAACCATGCAAAATAATACATATAACAATAGAAAAAGTGATCCTCAGGATTTCGATGTAGTGAAGCTAGGTGTAGCTTCTCCTGAGAAGATTCTAGAATGGTCATTTGGTGAGATTACAAAGCCAGAGACTATTAACTATAGAACACAGAGATCAGAGAAGAATGGACTATTCGATGAGAAGATATTCGGTCCTGATAAGGACTATGAATGTTACTGCGGAAAGTATAGAGGAATAAGATATAAGGGAATTGTATGTGAGAAATGTGGAGTTGAAATCACACGCTCAATAGTAAGACGAGACAGAATGGGACATATAGAATTGGCAACACCAGTTGCTCATATATGGTTCCTTAGATCAATGCCATCAAGAATTGGATTAATTCTTGGAATGACAACTACAGACTTGGAGAAAGTTGTGTATTTCGCTGGATATATAGTAACAAAGGTACATCAAGAAGAGAAGAATAATTTCCTAAAGGAATTGGATTCAGAATTCAAGACAAAGGTTAAGGCAGCAAATGATGAGAAGACAAAGGAAGCCCTAAAAGAGCTAGTAGTAAATGCAAAAAGAGAGATTGAATCTTTGGTTCCAGGATTTGTGATGGACGAGGTTCAATATCACAAATATTCAGTTAAATACGGCGCTTTGTTTGAAGCGGGTATTGGAGCTGAGGCAATATTTGAAATATTAAAGAAGACAGATCTAAATAAATTACTAGCAGAACTTGAAAGTACATTTGATAAAGTAAGTGCACTTGATAAGGAGAAGGTCTCAAAGAGAATTTCACTTCTTAAATCAATGATCAAATCTCAGACAAGACCAGAGTGGATGTTCCTTACAAGAATTCCAGTTATTCCACCAGCACTTAGACCTATGGTTGCTCTTGATGGAGGAAGGTATGCTACATCAGATGTAAATGATCTTTATAGAAGAGTTATAAATAGAAATAATCGTCTATTAAAACTAAAGGAAATAGATGCACCAGATGTTATCTTGAGAAATGAGAAGAGAATTCTACAAGAGGCAGTTGATGCACTTATTGATAACTCAATAAGACATGGCGCAGGCACAGGAGCTGCAGCTATTCAAGCTCAGAAGAGAGCACTCAAGTCCCTTTCAGATAATCTTAAGAGTAAGAGAGGATTGTTCAGACAGAATCTTCTTGGAAAGCGTGTAGATTATTCTGGACGTTCTGTGATCGTCGTAGGACCAGAATTAGCTCTAGATCAATGTGGACTTCCAAAGCATATGGCACTTGAACTATTCAGACCATTTGTGATTTCTGGATTATTGAAGAGAGAATTGGCATTTAATATAAGAGGTGCAGGTAGATTGATAGATGATGGAGTAAAGGAAGTATGGGAAATTCTTGAAGAAGTAATACAAGGTAAATATGTACTTCTAAACCGAGCACCAACACTACATAGACTAGGTATACAAGCATTTAGACCAATACTTATTGAAGGTAATGCTATTCAAGTTCACCCACTAGTATGTACAGCTTTCAATGCTGACTTCGACGGAGACCAGATGGCCGTTCACGTTCCACTTGGAGTTGAAGCTCAATTAGAGGCAAAGGAAATAATGGCTTCAGATAAGAATATTCTAAAGCCAGGAAATGGTGATCCAACAGTTGTCGCTAAGCTTCTTGATATTGTTCTTGGATGTTTCTGGATTACAAAGTTGGTTGATGGAGATATGGGAGAGGGTAAGGTTTTTGAAAGTCCAGAAGCTGCTCTTATAGCTCATAATTTCGGTGCAGTAACATACAGAGCAAAGATTAAAGTCCTAGCACCAGAGAATGCAAAGTATGCTGAGTTTGCTGGTAAAATATTTGAAACATCAGTAGGTAGAATTCTATTTAACGATATGCTTCCTGCTGACTATCCATTTATAAATAAAGAAATAGATAGAAAGAAGTTATCAGGTATTATGGATGATCTTATCATTACTCATGATATGAAGAATATTCCACCAATACTAGACAGAATCAAGGCATTTGGATTCAAGTATGCTACTCATTCAGGTACAACATGGGGTATAGATGATGTTGTAATTCCATCTGGCAAATCAGAGGTAATATCAAATGCTAAAGCAAAATCTGAAGAAGTAATGAATCAATTTAACGAGGGACTTCTTACAGATGATGAAAGATTGAGAAAGAATATTGAAATATGGCATAGAGCAAAAAATGATGTAGAGAAATTAATTCCAAGTTCTCTAAATAGAATGGGTTCTGTATATGACATGGTAAATTCTGGAGCAAGAGGATCATATTCACAGATTACTCAAATGGCAGGTATGAAAGGTCTTATTGCATCAACTTCAGGAGAGACAATTGAATTCCCAATTCTATCTTGTTCAAAGGAAGGTCTTACACCTATTGAGTATTTCATTACTACTCACGGTTCAAGAAAGGGTCTAACAGATACAGCATTGAACACAGCTAAGGCAGGATATTTAACAAGAAAGCTATTCGTTGTTGCTCAGGATGTTATGGTTAATCAGGATGATTGTGGAACAAAAGACTTTATTGTAATAAAGAAGCAAACAGCTTCTGGAATCAATATTCCACTGTCTAAGAACATAAGAGGCAGAGTACTTGCTGAAGATCTTGTTGGTACAGATGGTAAGGTAATGTTCAAGAAGAATCATCTTCTTACAAAGCAGGAAGCTATGAAGATTGAGGAAAGCGGAGTAGTTGCAGTTAAGGTTAGATCACCATTGTCATGTAAGAGTATACAGGGCGTATGTGCACAATGTTATGGTGTAGATCTAGGAAAGAATAAATTGGTAGAAATGGGTGAAGCAGTTGGTACTGTAGCAGGACAAGCTATTGGTGAGCCAGGAACACAGCTAACAATGAGAACATTCCATGCTGGAGGTACCGCATCTGTCGGTGGAGATATTACTCAAGGTCTACCAAGAGTTGAGGAAATATTTGAGAAAAGAAGGCCAAAGAATCCTGCTGTGGTTGCTACAGTTGATGGTACAGTAACAGAAGTTAAGGATCTTGGTAAGGAGAAGGTTATAAGAGTAATGCCAGAATTAGAAGATAGATCAAAGACCAAGAAAGCAAGTGAAGTTGAATATCTATTCCATGTTAAGAGAACTGCATTAGTTAGGGTTGGAGATAGTGTAAAGAAAGGAGATCTACTAACTGATGGATCTGCTGATATTGATGAAGTATTTGATTATGGAGGAGCAGATAAGGCCAAGGATTACGTTATTGGTGAGATTGCAAAGATATACGAATTACAGGGAGAAACAGTTGCTAGAAAGCATATTGAGATAATTGTAAAGCAAATGTTCTCAAGAAGAAGAGTTACTGATGCGGGCAATACAAATCTTGCAGAAGGAATGATTGTTGATGAGTTACAATTAAGAGAGGAGAATGAAAAAGCCAAGAAATCTGGCGGAGAAGGAGCAAAAGCCGTTCCAGTTGTAATGGGTATAACTAAAGTTTCTCTTTCAAGAAAGAGCTTCTTGTCAGCAGCTTCATTCCAAGATACAACAAAGGTTCTTATAAATAGTGCTGTGAGGGGTGGTGAGGATGATCTAATAGGTCTTATGGAGAATGTTATTATCGGTAGATTGATACCTGCAGGATCTGGTTTTATCGGTAGTGAGAAGAATAGAATGATTCAAGAAGTAATACCAAAAGAAGATTCTGATTATCAGTACTAAAATTATTTATTTAATGCACGAATAAAACCCCGAAAGGGGTTTTATTTTATTCACAACTTGATTTTATCTGTAATACAAATCAATGTTATACTTATATTTAAAGTATAAGTTTAATGTACTAAATTGAAAAGGCATATTGATACAATAAATGGCATAGCAATCTTAGTTTTTTTTCTTTTTATTTCAATTTTCTGTATTAATAAGTATTCAAATCCTAATCTAACAATTCAATCACAATTAGCACAAGTAGGATCTTCACTTTCCAGTGGTCTAGTTCTACACTATAAATTTGATGAAGGTACTGGGACTACTGTTTCAGATAGCTCGGGTAGTAATTCAGGGTCATTACAAGGTGGAGCTACATGGAATACTGGTAAAGTTGGAACTGGTGCTGTTCAGTTTGATGGGGTAAATGATAATCTACAAGGTGCTACATCTGGTTTTGTTGCTAGTTCAGGTTCAGTTTCTTTTTGGGTCAAAAGTGATAGACAAAATTCTGTAGATCAGTATATCTTATCGCATAGAAGTCCTTCTGGCGATAGTAGATTGTATTTGTTGATTCCGGCAAATACAAGTGATTTGATTATAAATATTGGAAATACACTTTCTATTGATAGTGGAGTAGATATATTAGTTGGTGAATGGCATCATGTAATTCTTACATGGGCAAATGGTTCTTATAAGTTGTATTTTGATAGTGTTTTGGCGAAAAATGGTGGGTTTACTGGCATGAACTCGATCTCATCCTGCTTCAATATTGGTAAATTTGGTGGACCAAGTTGTACAACAAATGCAAATTATCTCTTTGGATCTATTGATGATTTCAGAGTCTATAATAGAGATATTACACAACAAGAAGCAATTGATCTGTATTCGTTAGGATCTTCTGTATCCACCCCAAATCCAATAAATGGTCAATGTTCATTGAGTTTAAATCAATGTACATCTGGCAGTTTTAGCGATATTAATGATAGTCCTACTAAAAATTTATGGAGTTGTATAGGATCAGGTGGTGGTACGACCGACTCTTGTAGTCTAGATATTGTTTCTACAACTACTAATCCTAGTCAAAATAATAAACCTGTTGCTGTATCACAGAGTATAAGCGTAAATCAAAATACTTCTAAGCAAATAGTTTTGAATGGAACTGACTTAGATGGTAATCAGCTAACGTATAGTATTGTAATAAATCCAACAAATGGAACTTTAGTAAGAGAGAGTGGTGATACAACTGGAACCAAGTATATATACACACCCAATACTTCATATATTGGTAATGATCTTTTTACATTTAAGGTGAATGATGGACAAATCGATTCTGATATATCAAATATCAATATTAGTGTTATAGCTGTAGCAAATTCTGCACCGATCGTTGCTACCATAAGACATGATGCTGTAGATAATGATAGCAATAAAACAGGAATACAGATTGATCCAAATTCAAAAATAAATATGAGCTCATCAGCAACTGATGCAGATAACGATCAGTTATCATGGTCTTGGAACTATAAATTAAATAATGCTAGTGAGATTCAGGCTTCAAATGGAACAGGTGTTATTAGTAATCAGTATTTTGATTATTCAGGTAAATCAGGGACATTTGAATGGATATTGAGGGTTTCCGATGGAAAGGTAACAACTGAGCAAAAAGTTACTTTTGAGATTGAAGCTCCAGTCGTTGTTAATCCAATTGGAGGTAATTGGGGCTATTCTGATTTTGATTCAAAGAGTATTACTTTGATGGCAGCTGCAACAAATATTACAAATCAATTAAACTGGAGATACTATAATGCTGTAGATGCTCCAGAAGGTGCGTATTTGGGAACAATGCTGATTGGGACAAATAATTTAACGGCTAATATTAAATTACCTAAAACTCTTAGTCCTGGTAGATATTATATTTTTTTAAAATGTATAACATACAATGGTAAGTTATCTGATACTACACAATTATCAATTGGTGGAGGTTCTACTGCACAGTTCCCGGTAAGTAATGGATGGTCTAATAAAATGCCAATAGATGTGATAACTTCATCCGATACTTTAACTTTATCTGTTAATAAGGGACCTATTAACTCAAATATGTTCCATTCATATTTACTTAGAGGTATATATATTACAAAAGATGATAGAGAGACAGTGGATAATCAAGATAGGGTAATCAATCTCGTGTACCCTACAGTTATGGACGATAGTTCTCCTCAAAAAGGTAATTTAATGATTAATGGAGGTATGGAGGTTGGTGATATTACTAATATATGGGGATTAGCAGCAAATAAAAAAGTCGATTCCAGTGTTTTGTGGGATAATACCCAAGGTTATAGTGGTAATGGTAGTTTAAAAATTCCAATAGGTCCAAGTACAGCTTTTTCAGATACTAGAAATACAGCTCTATATTCACGAATTTATCATTTAAAACCAAATAAAAAATACACAATTTCTCTTTGGGCTAAGACTTCACCAGGTAAGACTACAGGTTTAAGGTTATGGATGAAAAATTCATATGAACCATCTGGTGGAATGACAAGACAACCAGATATAATAAAATTATTGACCGTTACTGATAGATGGCAAAAGCTAAGTGTTTCTGGTTACGCATTAGATTATCCTACAAGTGATTATAATTTTATATTAACAAATAGTTCAGACGTTAATGATTATATTTGGATTGATAATGTTCAACTAGAAGAAGGTGATGAAACTCCATTTCAACCTGCGGCAAGTGTTGAAGCTGGTATTTCAATTAGTAAAACATCAAATATATATTATATAGACGATATGTTGGTTGCTGATCTATATGTAAAAAATAATTTGACAACACCTATTTCCAAGAAAGTTTATCTAGAATATTATGATCATCTAAATAAAACAGTTAAAAGAGATACATTAAATGTGTCATTAGAATCTCAAGAAACGAAAAAAATGAGTATTGATTTACCTAGTAAATTAGGTGCTTTTAGAATTATGTATTGGGTAGATAATGAAAGAAATTCTGATAGAGAGATTGCATATTCAGTTATAAATAGGCCAATAAGTGTGGATGCTGATTCTTATCTTGGTATACATCCAAATTATATTGATCTTCAGTTCGAGTCACTTCAGAGATTGGGTATAAAATGGCTAAGAACATTAAGTATTGCTGACTTTTTCCAATGGGATAAGGTTGAGGTTCAAGAGGGGAATTTTAAATACTATGATTCTGAACTTTCAGTTGCTCAAAATTATGGTTTAAATACAATGGGTACAATTGGTTATGGATGGCCAAGTTGGGCTGATGCAGGAGGCGTGCCTGATATAGCAAAATGGAAGAAATTTGTTGGTCAGATGGCAAGTCATTATAGAAATAAGGTAAGGTATTGGGAAATATGGAATGAGCCAAATGGATTATTCAGTGCTTCTGTGTATGCTGATCTTTTGAAGGCTGCAAGTGATGCAATAAAAGAGCAAGATTCAACCCTTAAAGTTGTCGCAATGGGAGGAGTTCAGTTAGATTACATGAATAGTGTTATTAGAGAGATTGAGACTAAATACCCAGGATGGGATTGGAAGAAGAATTTAGATATATTATCAACACATGCTTATCCTGGCGGTGCAACTGATGTTTTTAAATCTAATATCATCGATAAATATAGTGTGCCGGTATGGAATACAGAGACTGGATATTTCGATAGAGGTTTCTATCAGGGTCATGGCTCAAATTTTATTGTTTGGGGTAAAAGTTTGATACCATATTTAGATGCCAGAAGATTTTATATTGGTTCTTATAATTCTGTAAATATGGTTATTGAGAATTTCACAAGCTCTATTGCTGGTGGAATGACAAAATATTTCTATTATGATAGTAGATATGGTGTCGATCCAAGTCTGAAAAAAACTCATACCACAATCTTTGAAGGTGATGGAACCATTAGGCCAAAAGGTGTTGCATATTCAATATCAGGATCTATTCTTGATTATTCAATCGGAATGGGAAATGTGTCTCAAATATCAAATGTTTCAATGTTATTGTTTGATAAGCCTGATGGAGCTATTGCAGTACTTTTTTCTAAAGATAAAAAACCAAGACAAATTAGTCTAAATCTAGGCACATCCCAATTTGTAGCTATGGATGTTATGGGTAATGCATTACCATCATCATCACGAGTTAGATTTGGACGTTTCCCTGTATATATTAAAACAAATGGAATTTCATCAACAAATTTGAAATCAGCTCTTCAATCCAGTTCTGTGGTTACTCGTGTTGATATTGATCCGCCAGGACTTTCATTTTCTGAAGTGCCAAAAGGAACTGTAACTGATGGAAGTTTTAGAGTTAGGTGGATTGCTATGGATGCTGACTCATTACCTAATCTTGGAGAAATAAATCCTGAATCTGGAGTTGCAAGCGATGTTCCAAATCCAGATGCTATAACATACTCATATAGATTAAATAATTATTCTACATGGTCATCATGGTCATCAAAAGTTTATGAAGATTACCTGAATGTACCAATAGGAAATTATGTCATGGAGGTTAAGGCAAAAGATGAGGCAGGAAATATATCGAATATATCCAGAAATATTACAGTAAGTCAATCAAGTGTAATAAATACTCCACAAGGAGTAGCTGGAGTTTGCTCCTCAACCCTAAACCAATGCACATCAGGTACATTCAGTGATGTAGCGGATACCACAAC